>CAYRHB010000046.1:0-26747 GCA_964424035.1 uncultured Leptolinea sp. | reverse complement strand
AAGACATTCCCGCAGAATCATACGGGAATAATGCTGCTAAATATATTTGTGGCACCATTGGTTAATCTCCCGCCCATCCGCAGGAAATTTGACAACATGATGAAAGTACAAATGGTTCAACCGCTCAAGAACCTGATAGAACAAACAAAAGCGTAATTTCCAAAACCAGATCAAAAGAAACGTACGGCAGATATTAAAGCTACCTGCCGTACTCTCTCTATTTCAATTACAGGTTTCTATTTGACCAGTAGAACAGGACAGTTGGCCTCGGAAACGACTTTCATACTCTGGCTGCCCATAATGAAACTGGCCAATTTTCCCAAACCCCGGGTCCCCATAACGATCAGGTCGGTTTCCCTGGTTTGCGCGACGGAAAGGATGGCTTCAGCAGGCGGGCCTTCCAGGACCTCTTTAATAATCGTTCCTTTAACCTTTCCACACTCATCCAGTGCCCGTTCATACAATTCATCCGCTGCCATGATCCGAGAGGCGATCAAAGGCTGCAGCGAAGACTCGCCCAGATCCCTGGGTATAGGGTCATAGGCAACCACAATATACAGGGTTGTCTTCTCCGTCCGGGATAAATTCCCGGCGATCGCTGCCGCACGCAGACTCTGTGGTGACCCATCAATTCCAACCAGGATTTTTTTAAACATGATTTTTCTCCTCCCAGTAAACTATCTCCGAGTCAACATTTACCAAAGTTGCAAAATTGACAGAATCTTTTGTATCCTCCTTCACAGAATACATTAGCTGATCGGCTAAATGGATCAGTTTGTCGGAATCACAGTAGGTTTCTTCACAGGTGATCACACCAATACTGATCGAGATGGGCCAATTATTCAATTTGATCAGATCATTAACCGTGCTTTGAAGACTGGTGATAACTGATCTGGCTTCAACCAATCCGGTTTCGATCAACAAAACCGAGAATTCATCTCCTCCCAAACGCCCAACCATATCATTTTTCCGGATTGATCGGGTTAATGTGCGTGCCAGTTCCCTGAGAACCTTGTCTCCGGTACGATGTCCATAGAGGTCATTCATTTTTTTGAAATTATCCACATCAATAAACGCCAGGGTTAATGGATGGCTGTAACGAACCGCTCTGGATAATTCATCATCCAACTGTTTCCTGAAACTGCGGCTATTGAACACATTGGTCAGGGAGTCCCGGCTTGAAAGCTCTTTCTCCCGTTCCAGTGCTTTTCGCAAAGAAAATATCAGCAAACTGAAAATTGTCAGAAGGATCAACCGGGTGACAAAATTCCATGTGTTTTCCGGCAGGGTTTCCGCCACCCGGTTGGATGAAATATCAACCCATTGCCAGATGAATATGTTTAGAATGGTTATCAAGATGGTGAAGTTTTTGGATAACTTCCAGGCGGCTATTCCCGGGGATAATAGATAGAACAGTGAAAAAGTAAAATCAGACCCGGAGAATGAATCGAAATAGCCGATCAATACCGATAACAGGATGGTCAACATCCCCAGGAACACCCTGAAGCTTTCGGTTAAACGGAATTGCCGGGGTGTCTTTTCCTTCATTTCCCTTTCCCTATGATCCGTACCAACATATCCAAATCCCAAACAAGTGGACAGACGGTATTAACATCGATCTCAGAGAACGATTAATCAGTATGAAGGTTATGATTTGTAGAGAGTTGGATGAATGTTGATCGTCAGTGGTTTTTCGTGGATATCTTGTTAATGAATGTTATGAAGTGTAGTTTTCGGGAGGATTAAACGTTCTCTCTTGTTCTATTAATATAATAACAATTTGCCTGATAAAGTACAACTTGTTTGCTTTTCCCCGGATATATAATGGCGTGCCTTGTCTTCACAGGTTCATCAAACCATGCATAGCAAACCCTTATTAATATGTTTTACCAGATCCCGAAAAAGGGCAGGGTCATTAAAACCTGCCCTACTGTCAATCCCCGCGCTGGTAATTGGGGGCTTCGCGGGTAATGGTGATATCGTGCGGGTGGCTTTCGATTAAACCGGCACCGGTAATGCGTACCAGTCTGGTTTTGGTCTGTAACTCATTGAGGGTGGATGCCCCTGCATAGCCCATTCCGGAACGGATGCCCCCGACCAGTTGATATACAAATTCACCCAGAGGTCCTTTGAAGGGGACCATCCCTTCCACACCTTCCGGGACCAGCTTGCCGTTTCCCTGGCTGCCATACCGGTCTTTGCCATACCCCTGCAGTGCTCCCAGTGAACCCATACCCCGGTATGATTTAAACTGGCGGCCGCCATACAGGATCTCTTCTCCCGGGGCTTCCTGCAAACCAGCCAGCAGACTTCCCAGCATCACAGTATCCGCGCCAGCTACAATGGCTTTTACTATATCCCCGCTGAATTTGATGCCGCCATCCGCGATTATCGGGATGCCTTTTGTTCGTGCTTCCTTCGCGCAGCGGTAAACAGCGGTCAACTGCGGCATGCCTGTTCCTGATATGATCCGGGTTGTACATATGGAACCCGCTCCGACTCCGACTTTGATCGCGTCAGCACCAGCCTCAATGAGGGCATGCGTCCCTTCCTCTGTGACCACATTCCCGGCAATAACCGGCAGATCATTCTTCACCGCTTTTATGCGTTTGATGGCTTTGATCACGCCGGCGGTATGGCCGTGGGCTGTGTCGATCACCACAATATCCACACCCTTTTCAACCAAAAGTTCGATCCGTTCTTCCACATCCGGGCCAACTCCAACTGCCGCGCCAACCAGTAATCGGCCCCGGCTGTCCTTCGCTGCGTTGGGATATTGCATCCGCTTCTGGATGTCTTTGACTGTGATCAATCCTTGAAGGTGACCCTCCTCATCAACCAGGGGGAGTTTTTCTATCCGATGCTGTTTTAGAATTTCCTTCGCCTGGTCAAGAGTAGTCCCCATTTTTGCCACAACCAGATTTTCAGAGGTCATAAAATCTGTGACCGGGCGGGACATATCTTCGGGTTCGGTAAAGCGGGTATCCCGGTTGGTTAAAATGCCGACCAGCCGGTTGGTTTTCAGGTCAACCACAGGCAATCCGCTGATATGGAAACGGGCCATGATCTCTTCCGCCTCAGCCAGGGTTGCCGTAGGCGGAAGGGTGATGGGGTCCAGGATCATGCCAGATTCAGACCGTTTGACAGTTTCAACTTCCCGGGATTGTTCCAATGGCGGAAAATTCCGGTGAATGATCCCGATCCCGCCTTCACGCGCCAGGGCAATAGCCAGACGCGCTTCCGTCACGGTATCCATGGCGGCGGATAATAATGGGATGTTAAGGCGGATATCACGGGTCAACCGGGCATGTACATCCACTTCGCTGGGAAGCACTTCGCTGTACCCCGGTTCAATTAACACATCATCGAAGGTTAATGATTCAACCTGGTCAAATATCGCCTTGTTTATGGTCATTTTTATTCCTTAGTGTCGAAAATGCCGGTATCCGGTGAAAACCATGCTAATGCCCAGCTGGTTGCACATATCAATGGATTCCTGGTCTCGAACGGAACCACCGGGTTGAACTATGGCTGTTATACCACAGCGTGAAGCCTCTTCGACTGAATCAGGGAACGGGAAGAACGCGTCTGAGGCCATGACAGCCCCTTTGGCTTTATCACCCGCATGTCCGGCAGCAATGCGCACGCAATCCACCCGGTTGGGCTGCCCTCCTCCAATACCAACCGTAGCCTCACCCCGGGCAAAAACTATGGAGTTGGATTTCACATGCTGGCAGGCTGTCCATGCGAATTTCATGACAGTCATTTCTTCGGCTGTCGGTTGTTTTTTCGTTACAACTTTCCATCCACTCTGATCCGGATCACCAAGGTCCACCTGCTGGCGTAATAAACCTCGGACGATCGACCGGTACTCTACTTTGGGTTCAACATTCAGGTCAGGCATTTCCACCAGGCGGACATTCTTCTTTTTCGCCAGGATTTCAAGGGCTTCAGGTTCAAAACCCGGAGCAATAACGCATTCCACAAACAGATCACTGATGGCAGCTGCCGTACCCGCTTCAACTGGACGGTTGGCCGCGATAATCCCGCCGAACGCCGAAACCGGGTCGCATTCCAGCGCCGCTTTGTAGGCAGAAACCTGGTCGTCGTTCGAGGCAACTCCACAGGGGGTCAGGTGTTTGACGATCACAATGCTGGCATCTTTATAGCTGATCACAGCCCGCCAGGCGGAATCGAGGTCAAGCAGATTGTTATATGACAGTTCTTTGCCCTGCAGTACTTTTCCACCCAGAGGCGTATCCCCCGGATGGTACCCCAGTAAAACTGCCGCCTGGTGAGGATTCTCTCCATAACGCAGCGGTTGAACGGGGAATAGTTCCAGGGTTTCGCCCTCTCCACTGTCCAGATACCGGCTGATAGCCCGGTCATAATGCGCGGTCTGTCGAAATCCCTTCAAAGCCAGCATACGGCGTTGATCTTCATTCAGTGTGCCTGCATTTATGGCAGTCAATACCTGTTCGTAATCTGCAGGATCGCAAACCAGAGTGACCCGGGCATGGTTTTTGGCAGCCGCTCGGATCAGTGCCACGCCGCCTATATCAATCTGCTCAATAGCTTCAGCCTTGGTTACATCCGGACGGGCAACCGTGGCTTCAAAGGGATAGAGATTTACAGCCACCAAATCGATCGCGTCCCATCCGAGTGACTGCAATTGTGCGCGGTCCTCATCAGTATCCCGCGAAAGCAGACCGCCGTGTATGGCAGGATGCAGCGTTTTTACCCTGCCTCCCAAAATTTCTGGAGAGCCGGTATATTGCGCCACTTCGGTAACTTTCAATCCATTCTGCGAAAGCAGCTTTGCCGTTCCACCGGAAGCCAGCAACTCCCATCCGGAATTCAGCAATCCGCTGGCAAATTCCACCAGCCCTGTTTTATCGTACACCGAGAGCAACGCTTTAGGCATGACTTTCCTCCATTTGACCGATGAGTTGTTGTAATGATGCAATTAAAAGCTCATGCTCACAGGCATGAACTCTGGATTCAAAATCTTCAAGAGATTCTTTCGGAACCATTTCCACCACCTTCTGGTTGATCACCGGGCCAAGGTCAACCCCTTCATCCGGCACGTAGTGTACCATCACACCGGTATGGCTGATCTCACCCTTCTGGAAAGCTTCATACGCTCTTTCGATGGCGTGCACCCCGGGGAAAGTTCCCGGCAATGCCGGGTGCAAATTTATGATCCGGCCCGGGAACGGTCGGATGAATGCCATCGTCAAAATCCGCATCCAGCCAGCCAGAACGATCAGGTCAGGATGATACCCGCGAACAAGATCTGCCAGTTCCTGATCATAGACAGTCCGGGGAATGTTCTTATCTATCGGCTTAACGATAGCCGGTACTCCTGCGTTTTGCGCCCGGACCAGACCATACGCGTCAGGCCGGTTGGAAATTACCGCAGCTACAGACGCTTTTAACATACCGGAGTTACAGGCATCCAGTATAGCCTGCAGGTTTGAACCATTACCGGATACCAGAACAACCAGCGAGGTTTTTTTCACCGTAGAATCACCTCTGATCTCTTCCCATGCTTTAACTTTCCGATCCGCCAGACGGGTTCATCCACACATTTTTGAAGGGCATTCCAATCATCTGTGTTTATTACGGCCACCATACCGATTCCCATATTGAAAACCTGGTACATCTCCTGCCATTCGACACCGCCTTTATCCTGCAGCCAGGCATACAATGCGGGTTGCGGCCAGTTGGAACGGTCAATATCTGCCTGTAAACCCTCTGGCAGCATCCGGGGAATATTTTCCATAAAACCGCCGCCGGTGATATGGCTCAGCCCTTTAATGAAAGGAAATACCGGTTCCATTAATTTCAAATAACTGCGGTGCGGGACGAGAAGAGTGTCGGCAAGGCTGGATCTCAATTCATCGCGGTAGACCAGCAAATCTTCCCCTTCACAGATCTTGCGAATAAGAGAATATCCATTTGTATGCGGTCCGCTGGATGCAAACCCTACCAGAATATCATCCGCCTGCATGGCTTCCTTGTTCGGTAATATCCGGTCTTTTTGCGTTAATCCGACGATCGTACCGGCTACATCGAAGGCGTTCTTGTTGTAAACACCGGGCATTTCTGCTGTTTCACCGCCAAGAAGGGCACATCCGGCTGCTTTGCAGGCATCTGTCATACCGGCTACGATCTCCGCCACGATCTCGGGATCCAGCTTTGAGGCAGCAAAATAATCAAGGAAGAATAGAGGCCGGGCTCCCTGAACCAAAATATCATCAATACAATGGTTGACGATGTCTACACCGATACCCCGATACCGCCCCAGCCGGGCGGCCAACTCCACTTTCGTCCCCACACCATCGGTCGAGGCCACCAGAACCGGTTCATCACCCAGATTCTCCGCGCTATACAATCCACCAAAGGATCCAATATCGGCCATGACACGTGGATTGTATGTGGAACGTACATCATCCTTCATCAACTCAATCGTCCGGTTCCCGGCATCAATATCGACCCCGGCTGACTGGTATGCGTAAGAACAGCACAGGTGTTTCAGACCTTTCTGTCCGATATCATTTCGATATTGCATTCCTTCAAAGGATATGTGTGATATTGCCCGGTACGCCCGGTCAATGGCTTTCCGCAAATTCACATCCCAACAGGTTACACCGACTACCCGTCCTCCGGAATTGACAAAACACCCGCTTTCTTTTCGGGTTCCGGCATGAAAAATCATCCCACCATCGATCTCTTTTTCCAATCCATCAATCCGGCAACCGGTCTGTAAATCACCAGGATAACCGGCGGAGGCCAGCGCCACACAAACCGATGAATGGTCTGCCCAGTGGATTTTTAACTGGTTCAATTTGCCGGTCGTGCAGGCAATGAATACCTCCAGCAGATCGCTTTCCAGTAGAGGCAAAATAGCCTGTGTTTCCGGATCCCCGAACCGCGCGTTGAATTCCAGAACCCTGGGTCCATCCTTGGTCAACATCATACCCGCATAGAGCACACCGGTATATGGATGACCTTCCGCGCGCAGGCCGTCCAGAACGGGCTGCATTACAGTCCGGGCAATTTCAGCCACATCACTCTTGAACAAAACCGGAGCCGGAGCATACGCCCCCATCCCCCCGGTATTTGGACCTTCGTCATTATCCAGCAGGCGTTTATGATCCTGAGCTGATGGCATGACTGCCAGGTGGGTTCCATCTGTAAAGGCCAGCAGGGAAACCTCTTCCCCCTCAAGCCGCTCTTCAATCACCACCTCATCACCGGCCGTTCCGAATAATCCGTTGACCATGATCTCTTTCAGAATATTCAAACCTTCTTCCAATGTGTCAGGGAGAATAACACCCTTGCCGGCAGCCAACCCTGATGCCTTGATCACATACGGAAAGGTCAATGAACGCAGGTATTGGCAGGCTTTCTCATAAGCGGAAAATGCTTTAAAGCGTGCTGTTGGAATTTTGTACCGCTGCATGAATTCTTTGGAAAAACGTTTGGATGTTTCCATCTGGGCGGCATAACTTGAGGGACCAAAGACCGTGATTCCGGCTGCCGCCAGCGCATCACTTACACCGGCTGCCAGCGCAGCTTCCGGACCAATAACAACCAGATCGATCTTCTCTTTGATGGCAAAAGCGGTTATCCCGTAGCTGTCAACTGCGTCAATTGGAACCAAATCCCCCAATGCGGACATACCGGCGTTTCCCGGCGCCATATACAATCTGGACAGCAGAGGGGATTGGCTTACCTTCCAGGCAATCGCATGTTCCCGCCCGCCGGATCCGACTATTAAGACTTTCATTGCTGGTATCCTCCGCTTATCCGATTGATTGTTCGAATCCGGTCTTTGTCATCCCGGCTGCCAATGGCACCGGGTACTTTCCCGTGAAACAGGCATTGCAATACCCCTCGTGCCTGCCGATGGCATCCATCATGCCTTCCATGGATAGATAGGCCAACGAATCACCACCTACATAAGTGCAGATCTCGCCAACGCTGAACCGGTGGGCGATCAATTCATCATAGGTCCCCATGTCAACCCCCATGAAACAGGGATGCTTGATGGGCGGGCAGGTAATGCGTAAATGGACTTCTTTTACACCCGCAGATCTCAATAATTGCACCAGAGGACCGGTTGTGTTGCCCCGCACGATCGAATCATCCAGCATGACCACCCGCTTCCCCACCACATTTTCAAGGATCACGTTGTACTTGAGTGCCACCCCCAGCTTGCGCAGGGAATCGTTGGGTTCAATGAATGTGCGGCCGGTATATCGGTTCTTGATAAAACCATCATTGTATGGAATTCCGGATTCGGCTGCGTATCCAATGGCAGCAGGGATGGAAGAATCAGGCACAGGTATCACGACATCTGCGTCAACGGGTGATTCTTTGGCCAGGTTCTCGCCCAACCGGCGACGTATCGCATGGACGTTCCGGCCGTCGAAAATATTATCCGGCCGTGAGAAATAGATATTCTCAAACGTGCAATATCCGGTTGGATCCGCTACCGGTACTGCCTGGAATGCAGTCAATGCCGTATTGCTCAACGCGATGATCTCGCCGGGGAACACTTCGCGGTATGTTTCACATCCAAGGGTGCGTAAGGCTCCAACTTCAGAAGCGGCTACATGACCGCCGCCGGGCAGCATACCCACATTCAACGGGTGGAACCCCCAGGGGTCCCGTACGGCAAAGACCTGGTCTCGGGTCAAAATGACCAGAGAAAATGCCCCCATCCAGTGTTGAATGGCATCTTTTAGCCGTTCAAACCAGGTATCTCCTCTGGAACAGGCCAGCATCATGGTCATCACTTCAGTGTCCGAGGTGGACGAAAGACCGATACCCTGTTCCAGCAATTTCTGGCGCAACTCACCTGCGTTCACCAGGTTGCCATTGTGGGCCAGCGCGATTGGACCGTAGCGGGTTTCAATAAGGAAAGGCTGCGCGTTGCGCGCCGATGATGATCCGGTTGTTGAATAGCGGGTATGACCTATGGCGAAGTCCCCGTGGATCGTTGAAAGGGTCTGGGAATTGAATACCTGCGAAACCAGTCCCACATCTTTATGCAGGCGAAGAGTATGGCCGTCTGAAACGGCTAATCCGGCGGCCTCCTGTCCACGATGCTGAAGGGCTGACAGGCCAAAATAAGCCAGCCGGGCAACATCTTCTTCTGGCGCGAAGATCCCCAGAACACCGCATTCTTCCTTTGGCGACTCATCCAGATACATGGGTTCTCTTCTTTTCCTGTCTGACAATTCAGGGGGTAATCCCGGCATCCCCGGTACGCATTCCGGCATCATCCTCCAGGATCCTTTCCCGGCTGACAGATTGACTTTCAATTACCAATTTATGGATTGCGGGATCAACCAGTCCGAAAATCTTGGCGGCCAGGAGCGCCGCGTTGGCCGGTTCCAATACCAGCGCCGGTGCGATCCCGGATGGCATGCTCAAGGATGAATATATATCCGCGCCTGCAAATTTCTCAGAATACGGCGGGCAGGCGATCACGGGAGCGGACACAGAGCCATCGGTAAATCCCGAGAGGGCATTGCTACGGCCGGCAATGGTGACATATACCTTGGGGCGAGGATCAGCCTCATAGGCTCGTAGAAGATTCAAAACATGGTCCGGCGTTTTGTGCGCGGATCCCACCCGGATCTCCACGTCCATACCAAATGGCCGGGCGGCTGCAGCGATCTTTTCGCCCTGGGCATTGTCGGCTTTCGATCCCATTAAAATGACCAGCAACGGTTTCATTTCAGCAACCCTTCTTTCCGAAGGTTCTTTTCAAGGCGTGGATTAACCGGGTATTCACCGGGCTCAAACTCCTGGCCTGTCAGGTTTTCGTAGATCTGTATATACCGTTTACTGGCCTGAACCCAGAGATCCGGTCCGGCAGCCGGAGGCTCACCATCTCCCCGGTATCCCCTATCGGCAAAATAGCGCCGGATGAATTCTTTATCAAAATTCTCCGGTTCCTCTCCCATGGAAAAACGTTCCTTATAACTTTCCAGCGTCCAGAAACGGGACGAATCAGGGGTGTGGACTTCATCGATCAGCAGAATAGTCCCATCAGACGCCTGCCCGAATTCATATTTGGTATCCACCAGGATCATGCCGGCTTGATTGGCGATCTTTTGACCCAGTTCAAAAACAGCCAGCGCCGCTGTCTGGATACATTCCCAACTGGCAGTATCCAGATATCCCTGCTCCACCACTTCAGCGCATGTCAGGCGTTCATCATGACCGGTAACCCCGCCTTTGGTTGTCGGAGTGATGATGGGGGCGTCCAACTTCTGGTTCTTGCGTAAACCATCCGCAAAGGTATATCCGTATATCTCACGTTCACCCAGGGAATAACGGTGCCACAGAGCGGTAGTGGTCACTCCAGTGATAAATCCGCGGACGATCACTTCAACCGGGAATGGCTTCACATCCTGTACAAAAGCCGCATTCGGGTCGGGAATCGAAAGGATGTGATTCGGAATAATCGCGGCAGTCTGCCCGAACCACCAGGCAGCCAACTGGTTTAATACCTGTCCTTTGTATGGCACAACGGCAAGATTGCGGTCAAACGCGGACAGGCGGTCTGTCGTTACGATCAACCGGCGGCCATCGGGCAGCAGATACCAATCACGTACTTTCCCTTTGCTTCGGGAGGAAATCGGGATGTCGCTGGATTCGAACGCCCGGGGTATCAAACTGAGAATATTTGCTTCAGAAAGCTGCCATGGATCCTTCCGTTTATAACTGGCTGGCATATCTAACTCCATTGAGGAAGAGTGGCAAACCAAAATGGTCAGGCCGGTTGGCTCTGTCCGGTGTCTGGTATGCCAGGATATTGTTTTCGGGATGGGGCATCAATCCCAGAACAGTCCCCGTGGGATTGCATACACCGGCAATATCCCGGATCGATCCGTTCGGGTTTACCGGGTATTCCCCATGCGCAGGTTCCCCATTTGAATGTGTATAAACAAGCGCTACCTGGTCATTCTCAAACAATGATCCGGCATACTCCCCGTTCTCCACGGTGAAATTTCCCTCGCCATGTGCCACCGGGCAATCCACCAGTTCCGTCAACCCAGCCGTCCAAACACATTTTTGCGATACCGGCTTCAGCGAGACCCAGCGGCATTCAAAATGGTTGCTCCGGTTGAACGTTAATGTTGCCTTTGGCGTATCCTCCGGCGAACGGTTTTCCGGTAATATTCCGGCTTTCACCAACGCCTGGAAACCGTTGCAGATGCCAATGGCCGGTTTTCCGGCTTTCAAAAAATCCCGCGTCTGGTCGGCGAAAAAGGAAATCAGGTCAAGCGCGAGCAACCTACCGGCACCAAGCGCGTCCGCGTAGGAAAAACCGCCCGGCACGACCAGCATCTGGTAGGCAGACCAATCCACCTTTTTTTCATACAGGCTGCGGATAGTTTGAATGGAAGTATCAGCTCCAGCCATTTGCAGTGCATTGGCTACATCCTGGTCACGATTTGTGCCCGGAGCAAACAATATTAAAGCTCTGGGTTTCATCTCGCCCCCTCTTTCACACGGCCTTCCTTCCAGGCATCCAGTAAATCGGACATACTCACAGAAAGGATCTCATTTCCTGTTTTTTCAGCCCGCAGGGTTTGATCGTCTTTAACCCTGCCGATCTGGACAACAGGCACATCACCCATCAAAGAGCAAAATAAATCCCGGTTGGCCGGTCTGACTTCGACCAGCAAACATCCCGCGGTCTCACCAAAGAGGGCGCGTGCCGGGTGAAACTCATCAGGCAAATCCAGACATGCTCCTTTTCTACCTGCCATGCACATTTCCGCAGCTGCGACAGCCAGCCCGCCTTCACTCAGATCATGACAGGCTGAAACAATTCCACGTTTTACTGCCGGGTAGAACAAAGAATAGACCTCCGGATTTACCGGTGCACATTCCGGAAGTCCTTCCTCCACCTGTTTGTCCGGATGGGTTAGATTGAAATGGCTTCCCCCAAAAACCGGTTGAAATTTCCCTACCAGGAATAAGAGACTGTCTGCATGTTTCAGGTCCATGGTTAAAGCCTGTTCCCAATCAGGCATCCAACCGAGAGCAGAGATCAGGAGGGTCGGAGGAATGGCGTGCCGCTTGTCATCTGATCCCAGATATTCATTGTTGAACGAATCCTTCCCGGAAATAAACGGTGTCCGGTAACGCACAGCAGTATCGTAGCAAGCCTGCGCGGATTGTACGAGGTCACCCATGGTTTCAGGGTTGGTCGGGTCACCCCAGCAGAAATTATCCAGAATGGCAATCCGCGAGGGATCTGCGCCACAGGCTACCGCATTCCGGACCGCTTCATCGATGACCAGCCTGGTCATTTCATACGGATCTTCCTTGCCGTATTCCGGGTTCAGGCCATTGGACAGCACAAACGCCTGCCTGCCCTTTCCGGTTGTTGGCTTGATCACACTGCCATCCGAAGGGCCGTCGTGCCGGATTCCACACAACGGTTTTACAACCGTTCCACCCTGTACCTCGTGATCATACACCCGGATGACAGCTTCCTTTGAAGCGATATTCGGATGAGCCAACAGGGTCAACAATACCCGGTTCATTCCGGTATCCGGTAAATGCGGATCATTCGTGGTTTCACCCGGCAGGAACCTGGGTTGGCGGATGCTGGCTGAATACTGGCGTTGGGGAAGTCCGTGATGAAGGAACTGGTTGTCCAGATCCAGCACCACCCGATCGGTGAAGAAGACCCGGGTACGACCGGTATTTGTAACGCAGCCGATATCTGTTAACGAAACATCAAACCTGTCACACAGGTTTTCAAGTTCTTCCATGTTTGATTGCGGTACGGCAATCACCATACGCTCCTGTGCTTCTGAAAGCCAGATTTCCCAGGGTACCAATCCCGGATATTTCAAAGGCACATCAGCCAGTTGGATATCGCCGCCCGATTCGGATACCATTTCGCCTACAGCCGATGACAATCCGCCGGCTCCACAATCGGTGATGGCATGGTACAGTCCCTGATCCCGCGCCGGCATCAAAACGTCAACCAGACCCTTTTCAACAATGGGTGCACCGATCTGAACAGACGCGCCAGAAACTTCACCGGTCTGGGCATCCATGGTCATGGATGAGAAGGTTGCCCCCCTCAAGCCATCCCGGCCCGTTTTTCCACCCAGCAAAATAATTCGGTCACCCGGAACGATCCCGTGGGGATTTGAACCTCGCGGCGCGATCCCGATACTGCCGCAGAAGACCAGTGGATTCGCGATATAGCCGGGGTCATACCAGACTGCGCCATTGACCGTAGGAATACCCATTTTGTTGCCGTAGTCTTCAATTCCGGCAATAACACCAGAGGCGATCCTCCGGGGATGCAGAACACCCGCCGGCAGGTCATCCAACCGGGTATCACCAGGGCCAAAACAAAGCACGTCGGTCGAAGCGATTGGTTTTGCAGAAACACCGATCACGTCCCTTATCACACCCCCGATTCCGGTATTGGCGCCACCGAAAGGTTCAATGGCCGAGGGGTGGTTGTGGGTCTCTACTTTGAAAGACAATTCGTATTCACCATCAAACTCAACGATGCCGGCATTTTCACGAAAAGACGACAGCACCCAATTCGCGTTAACATCCCGTGTGGCAGCTCGAATGGTCTGGTTGAATAAATGCTGGTACGTTGTGGGAAAACCATGGTCAACCCGGCCCTGCTCTACCGTTACGCGGGCTTTGAAAGTTTTATGCACACAATGCTCACTCCAGGTCTGGGCGAGCATTTCAAATTCAACATCGGTCAGATCACGCTCTTCACGGAGACAATAGGATTGAATGGCCTGCATTTCTTCCAGGTTTAGTGCCGCGCGCCGTTCAGATGAAACATGAAGCAATCCTTTTGCATCCAACCCCCGGATCTTGATCACTTCCACCTGTCCACAGGCTTCCGCCGCGTCAGAGAAAGCCGGCAGGATTTCACCCAACTCATATCGCTGGATAACCGCGTTGGAAAACAAACGCTCCGCCAATTGGCGGAGCTTCTTTTCCGAGACACCTTCCCCTTTAACAAAAAAACGCAGCCCGGTTGAGGCAGCGTCTATTCCTTTTATACCCATCATCCCGGCTGCGCGGACAACCTGTTCCGCTACAGGATCTGTGACTCCGGGGCGAAGTGCGACATCGATCATCTGCATGATCACCTCGTGATTTTCAGCAGACGTATTGATTTGATCTGTTTCCACTTCATGCGTGACGGGATCAAACAAGAAGCCATCCGCCAGTCGGTTCACTTCGTTAATATCGAGTGTTCCGCGAATAAAGTAAAGATCACAGCAAAGGAGATCATCGACACCGGAAATCCCCAGTGCATTAATATCAGCCAGATATCCGTTTGAACGGGGATCATTTTTGCTTTTTGGTTTTACCACACAGCGGTATGTTTTTTGAAAATTGTTCACCGCAAAACGCCCCCGGCTCTTTGGATGTAGGTGCGTCAATTGTAATGAACAACCTGCATTTTGTCCAGCTTTTTCTATGACATATTGCGTTTTCAGCAATTACATATGTCTTTCACGGGCTGGACCTATGCATCACTCGAAATCAGGACTGACTCGCAATGGTCTGTCGTATCTGCGCCACCAATTCTCTGGAAGCGGAAACCGCAATCCCTGTATAAGAAGATACATCCGCCAGTTGGCCGATCTCTTCTGAGCTGACCAGTTTCAAAATCTCTTCATCAGATCGCAACCGGTTGATCAGCGGATTGGATTGTCCTTTCCGGACTACTTCCCAGGAAATCAGAGCATGTTCCCGCAGACGCTCGTGTAGAGCCTGCCGGTCACCTCCTCTTCCTGCCGCAGCCATCATTATCCGCTCGGTACAGGCAAATGGCGCGTACATTTCCAGATTACGTTGTATGGTTTCACGATGAATGGTCATTTTTCCAACCAGCCTCGTCATCACACGCAACATTTCATCAGCCACCAGAAACGCTTCCGGAAGAATTGTGCGCCTGTTGGCACTGTCATCCAGTGTGCGTTCCAACAGGGAATTGGCTGCATTCTGCCAGGCTACCTGGGGGTAAACCGCCAACATCCGGGCGAGTGAATCGATTTTTTCTGCATTGATCGGATTACGTTTAAAAGGCATGGCTGAAGACCCCACCTGTTTTTCCGCGAAGTATTCACTCGCCTCTCCAATAGGTGGTGACTGCAGCAATCTCAGATCAAACGCGAATTTGTGTAAAGAAGCGCCCAACCCGGCCAGTCCATTGAGTATCGCAAGGTCCTGCTTTCGGGTATAGGTCTGGGTGGCGATGGGGAAGAATCGTATACCAAGTTGCTCACTCAAACTGGTTTCGAAACGTGACAGGTTTTCCACACCCAGCAAATCGCCATATGCGGCTGCCGTTCCCACTGCCCCTTTGAACCCTTTTCCACGCAGATTGTCTTTAATTCCTATCAGTGTTTCCCAATCCGCAAGTAGATCCTGTGCATACATGGAAAGCCGGTAACCGAAAGTGGAAGGTTCAGCCGGTTGGATATGGGTAAAGGCCATAATGGTCAGGTCTGCTGTCTCTTCGATGCGATCGATCAGAACTGATAGAAGTCCGCTCAGAGATGTGATGATCCGGTCAAACGATTGGCTCAGCCGGATGGCATCTGCATTATCTTCAATATCCATGGAAGTCGCGCCCAGATGGAGTATTCCGCCAGCTGCAGGGCATTGTGCCGCGTATGTCTTTAATTCCGCCATGAGATCGTGATGGATCTCTGCTTCGATCTTCAATGCCGTATCGATATCAATATCTGTCGCGTGCAATTCAAGCTCTTTCACCTGGTCTGAAGTGACCAGACCGAATCCACTCTGAACACGGGCCAGGGCTACCCAGATCCGGCGCCAGAGTTTCCGTTTATTGGTTTCACTCCAGATCTGGCGCATTTCTCCGCTGGCATACCGCCAGCTAAAAGGAGACTGGTAATTATCATATTGGGTCATGCGTTATCCCTCCGGTCCCGGTAGTCGTCATCCATAAAGGCCCTTCTTGTCACTGGTTTATTATATGTGCATCAACCCTTCCCGGAGGTATTCTTACCATGATTGTTGAAAATGCCAGGATCGACATTTAATAAGCGAATTGGACTGCCCGGGGGGATGGCAGTCCAATTCTAACCAATAAAGAGGAGGATTTGAATTAGTTATCCATCGGCTCAGCGATCACAAACAGGCGGCCCCAGGAATCTTCTGTTCCTTCCTGGATACAGGTTTGCAGAGTTAGATGGTGTTTTCCTGTATACATACGGGCAAATAAACCAGCGGCAGAAAGTTTTTCTTTTGAGTCCAGGTTTACAAAATCACTGGCTGAACTCTTGGGAGAAAGCGCCTGGAACTTGTTGATCTCTGTGATCTTGTATTGTTTGATGGTTCCATCGCCATATACCACATCCACCAGATCATTCACGGATAGATCAAAGAAATACCGACCGGAAGAGAAATTGTGTGCCAGCATTCCTGTCACATTGTTGCTGGATGCCATTCCGAATTGCGTAGCCACGCCTTCGATCGGCGAAACAAATCCGGGATTGCCGGAGGGCTGCTGGATAACCCGCAACATAAAGTTTTCTTCAGCATACAAACCCTTGATCTTTTGCGCATCACCATCGGCAACCGCCGTGGCGAAATCATCAAGGGGCAGGAGATTTACAGCGGCCGGTTTTACATCCTCATTAACAACCGTCCCGGTAACCGGAACAACAGCCTGCAAGGCAAAGGCTGGAGTTGAAAAGAAAAACATCAACACCGTAATGGTTGAAAAGAAAAACCGGTTTATTGAATAAAAAAGACCCATGTCATACTCTCATGACAAGGGCCTGAATTCCTGCTTCTACAGGTTGGCAAAATCAGCGGGAGATAGTCCCATTTCGGCGGTTCGGCGGTCATATCCATACAGGATGAAGACCCGTAACTTTGCGTCCCCGGGTTTCCCCGGGTTTGCCCTTGTCGCTTGGTTTGGCTCCCGTTTCTGGCAAAAACAACCCCGGGGTTGCCGGGGTTGTCAAAATTCAAGGAAATTACTTTCCTTCTTCGGCAACCTGGCGATCATACTGGTTTGAACCAGCTGTAGACCCATGGTTTTGCGTCTCCGGCTTTTACCGGATTTGCCATTATCGGAAGAGAAGTTAATGTGCTTTACTTATTATCGGCAGTTTTCGTGGAACTTTAGCATCCACCATCTGCCTCCATTAATTTACCCCTATTTTGGCAAATATGACGTAAATTCTCCATTAATATCCGGGAACAACCGGTTCGGCAATGATGAACATCCTCCCCCAGGTCAGGTCATCATCTTCCTGAATACAGGTTTGCAGGGTCAGGTGTGGTTTTCCAGAATAAACCCGGTTATAAACCTGGTCAACATTCAGCCTCTGCCCGCTGGAGAGATCAACAAAATCGGAATATACGTTTTTCCCATTGATGGCTCGATACTGTATCGATTCTTTGAATTGATAAATGTCATACCTGCCATCCCCGTATAATACATAGAACTCATCGCCGGGTGAGAACCCTGTAAACCACTTTCCTGCCGAGTAATTATGGGCAATCAGTCCTATCACTCCCTGCGATCCCGGACGTTTGAATTGGGTTAACACACCTTGCACCGGAGAAACGGACCCATCTTTCCCATCAGGCGGTTGTACGACATAGAAACCACCATAACCCGGAATAAACAATCCGGTGATTTGCCGTGGATCCCCGGTGACAACATGGAGTAAGAACCGGTCAAGAAGGGTTTGCTGTTCCGGGGTGAGTATGTGTGTTTCCCCATCTGAACCATCTCCAGGATTGGGTAAACTGATCATATTATTATCAGGCCCAAACTTTTGCATGGTTTTTCTGTCCATTGATCGGGCTGATACCGGGATAACTGCGTTGAATAGAACTGCGCCGGCTACCAGCACAGCGATGATGTTCTTCGTCATTGGTTGTCTTCCTCCTGGAAATTGAATTACTGTTGAAATCGGATATATTCCAGGTACTTTTCAATTGAGAAAATAGTCACATAATTTGATTAAATTTGCCTAAATATCAAATTAAAAACCGTTAATCTACCCTGATTTTGAAAAAATTTTAATAATTAGTAGGTGCAACGTATCTGATTTTTCATCTTTTATTAAGGAAGATTTTTCTTCACTGTTGCGTATAATTGTTGTTGAGTGTAATTTCCAACCCGGATCAACTATTCATTGTGTTATTATCTTGATTAGAATTGGAAGTAGCTCAAATGGCTTTTTTCTTGCACCTATTGTCTTTTTAAGACTGCAACTGCGTCCAAAATCAAGGAGGAGCCCTATGCAGCGATTTATTAAACCAGCCATTCCTTTGTTTACAATAATTCTGTTGCTGTCGGCATGCAATGTTCCCTTCCTCGGAGGTGTCTCGGAAGCGGATGCCGTCAGGACTTCTGCTGCGCAGACAGTTGAAGTACTGCGAACACAGGCGGCTTCATCCAGTGGAAGTGCCATAACCCTTCCACCCATCTTTACCGAAACGCAACCACCTCCGGTGATACCGACCAATATTGCGCAGCCACCGACTGTAACACCTGCCTACACGTTGATTCCGACAAAAGCACCGACTTTTACGCTTGCGCCGACATCAACCTTCGTTCCCATCCCCTGTGACCGGGCTGACTTCGTCGCCGATGCGACCATTCCCGATAACACCTATATTTCTCCGGGTACAACCTTTACAAAGACCTGGACTTTAAAGAATTCGGGCTCCTGCACATGGACAACCGGATATGCGTTGGTATTTGCATCCGGTGAGCAGATGGGCGGCCAGACATATACCAACCTTCCAGGGAATGTGCTTCCAGGCCAGACGATCAATGTATCTGTCAATCTCACCGCACCCTCCACAGCCGGGTCGCATCAGGGATTCTGGCGCATGCAGAATGCGGGCGGCGGAGCATTTGGCTGGGGTATCAGTGGTGACCAGGCTTTCTGGGTGCTGATCAATTCCGGCAGCACATCGGCCACAGGTACCACATCTTCCGGTGGATTCGCCGTCACCAGTGCCACCATTTCTGTCAGCCCGACCAGCTTTACGACCACCACGGCCAACTGCCAGGCTGGTGTCAACTTCATTTACACCGGAAATATCACAGTCAATGGTGCCGGAACCGTGACCTATGAATGGCGTAAGACCGATGGCACTGTGGTTGCTTCAGATTCAATTTCATTTTCAGCCTCCGGTTCAAAGGAAGTCACCACAAATTACACCTATGTAACCAGCACGATCGGCTCTTCAGCCAGTCAACTGCTGCTCTACATAGACAACCCCAACCATCAGTTGTTCTCAACCGGTGGCACATTCACTCTGACATGCAATTAGGAAACCGAAAAAAATGACAAAACCGGGGCGGTATTCTTACGCCCCGGTTGATTTTAGAGGTCTTATGCGCATTGACCATATCGCCTGTTGGACAGACAATATAGACCGGCTTGCAGAATTTTACGTCCGGTATTTCAATACCGAAGTTGGGCCTTTATACCAGAATCCCGAAGGGGAGTTCTCATCCCGCTTTCTGTCCTTTCCGGATGGAGGACGGCTTGAATTAATGCATAGCCCGTCCATCCGGCACCGTGTCGCAGGTGATCACAACGGTTATATCCATCTGGCCATCTCGGTTGGCAGTTGTGAAGAGGTCGACCGGTTGACAGAAAAAATGTATACAGATGGTGTACCGGTATTGGACGGGCCGCGTCGCACGGGGGATGGATATTACGAATCCGTGATGCAAGACCCCGATGGGAACCTGGTTGAAATCACACTATAATTCAGGTGTGATTTCTTCCATCCACTTTAAACATGGCGACCTGACTCTACCGGTCTATATGCCGGATTCCACTCAGGCTGTTGTCCGTACCGTTGAT
The DNA here is from genome assembly GCA_964424035.1 of uncultured Leptolinea sp. Lineage (GTDB taxonomy): Bacteria > Chloroflexota > Anaerolineae > Anaerolineales > Anaerolineaceae > Leptolinea. Next base: position 6,834 of record CAYRHB010000046.1, on the reverse strand, counting down.
TCTATTGATCTGGAAGCGGTTGGCATTCAAGCTGTCGTGATGAATGCCTTCCACTTGATGCAGCATCCCGGTTCCATGACCGTGCAATCATTGGGTGGTCTGCACAAAATGAGCGGGTGGAACCGTCCCATAATTACAGATTCGGGTGGATTCCAGGCATATTCACTGATCCGCCAAAATTCTAAATACGGACGCCTGGGCAACGATGGAATTATTTTTCAGCCCGAAGGTTCCGGGAGGAAGATCAACCTCACACCTGAGAAATCCGTCCAATTGCAGGTCGGATTTGGCGCTGATGTGATCATCTGCCTGGATGATTGCACGGATGTGGGAGCTTCCCGCTCAGAACAGGAATTATCGATCAAGCGGACTATCGCCTGGGCCAAACGCGGTCGCCGCGAATTTGACCGCCTCATGGAACAAAAACACATCCCACAGCAGGAACGTCCACTGATCTTTGGCGTCATCCAGGGTGGAGGGGAACAGGACCTGCGAAAGGAATGCGCCGATGCTCTGTTGGACATCGGTTTTGACGGTTTTGGATACGGCGGATGGCCGATTGACAATGCCGGAGCGCTCCTCGAGGACATAATCGGGTTCACCCGCGAATTGGTACCGGAAGAATACCCGATGCATGCCCTGGGAATCGGGCATCCACTCAATCTGGCTGCCTGCTGGCGCCTTGGATATGGTCTATTTGATTGTGCCATGCCAACCCGTGACGCCCGCCACGGCCGGTTATATGCGTTCAAGGAAGGATTTATCCCTGTAAAACACGATCTGATGAATTCCATGACCTGGCTGGACTATGTGTATTGCACCGATGACCGCTTCATGCGGGATTCCCGTCCGGTCTCCACCGGATGCGACTGCCCGGTTTGCTCCCGCTATTCCCGCGGCTACCTGCACCACCTGTTCAAGATCGGCGACAGCACGTATCAACGTCTGGCCACGCTTCACAATCTGCGGTTTATGACCCGCCTGTGTGAACTGTTGGCATAAGAGAATAATGAAAGTCATCCTTACAGCCGAAGATATCATCCGGCAGGCTTCCTCCTCCAATGCGTATAAAAACATCCATCCGGATGTCATAAGACGGGTTTGTGAAACTGAATCCCGTAAAGGTTTGAAAAGTCGTGAGCTGGTCAAATCCATCCGCAGCCGCCTTCACCAGATTGGAGGAGCGTATCTGCCCGGGATACTCGATCCGGATAGCTTCGTTACCGAATTGAATTCGATTTCCACGGACCTGAATTCGGCTGATTTGCAGGATTTTTGCCGAAAAAAAATGGAATTGCACGCGTCAACAAAAGAACGCCTGCCTGTTCTTGACCGCTTCTATAAAGACATATTTTCCGGTTTGCCTTCCATCCACTCGGTATTGGACCTGGCCTGCGGGTTGACTCCACTTTCACTACCCTGGATGCCGCTCCAACCGGATACCGTGTACACGGCCGTGGATATGTATACCAACCTGTCCGGCAGCCTGCAGGGCTTCTTTGATCATTGCAATGTCCACGGAAAAGCATTTGCAGCCGACATTATCAGCTTTCCGCTGGAAAAAGAGGTAGACATTGTCCTGATTTTAAAAACCCTTCCCTGTCTTGAACAACAGGGAAAGGGATTGGCTGCCGGGTTGATCGATCGGATTCACGCCCGGCATCTGGTGATCAGTTATCCTTTGCGCACATTGGGGGGAAACCGGAAAGGATTGGGGGGGACATATGAATCCGATTTCAACCGGTTGGCGGATGGGCGAAAATGGCAGATTGCCCGTTTTGAATTCCCGAACGAACTGGTTTTCCGGGTTGATTGCCAATGAAACACGCACATACCAGCACAGAGGATATGGCCAGAAGCATACTTTCCAGCCGAAAATACAGGAACCTCGATCTTCCACTTGAGACTATTGAAGACCTGATTTCACATGCCCTTGACCGTGGTTTAAAACCGGACAAAGCTGTGGATGATGCCCGCGAAAAACTTCATAACATTGTGGCGCCATACCTGGGTGATCCGGATTATGCAGAAGCCATGCGGGAATTATCACAGGTATCCAGGTTTGAGAGTGATCAATCCCTGCGTGAATTCAGCCTGAAAATGTTGAACAGCCACGCATCCACAAAAGAACGCATCCCCCAAATGGATGATTTTTATGGCGGAGTTTTATCCATCACCGGCCAGCCATCCTCCCTTTTGGATCTGGCCTGTGCCATGCAACCTTTTGCCGTTCCGTGGATGGGACTACCATCCGGCTGCCGGTATATGGCTTATGACCTGCATAAACCCCGGGTGGACCTGATCAACCGGTATTTTGAAATGGCAGGAATCAACGGAAAGTCATTCTACGGGGATATCCTCCTGCAACCGCCGCGGGATCATGCCGATATGGCTTTTTTCTTTAAAGAAGCCCACCGGTTTGACCAACGCCAAAAAGGGTGCAACCGGAAATTCTGGCAGGCATTGGATGTCCGCTGGCTGGTCGTAAGTCTGCCTGCCACAAACCTGACCGGACGTTTCGACCTCGTTGACCGCCAGCGCAGGCTGGTTGCCATCACACTCGAAGGTTTGGACTGGCCGGTAACAGAAATCCTTATTGGTAATGAATTGGTCTTCTGTATCCAAAAAGAAAATGGGTAAACACAAAGTCGAAACTCCGAAAGATCCTGTTGGCCGGTACCGCGAACTGCTATCAGAGGCAGAAGTCTCCGCGCTTGAATTGGCATTACGGAATCCTCCACCTACTGCGCTCCGGTTCAACCCTTTGAAAACTGATCCACAACTTCTGGCGGATGAATTTCAAAAGGAGAAGGACTGGCCGCTTCAACCTGTTCCCTTCTGCCCGGATGGCTACACATTGAAAGATCCATCCATCTTCCCCGGCAGGACACTCGAATCACGGCTGGGTTATTTCTACATCCAGGATGCCGCATCCATGCTCCCGGTTGAACTCTTTGAACCCATCGGAACTGATATGCCATCCATTCTTGACCTCACCGCCGCACCGGGTGGCAAAAGCACCCATCTGGCGTCCCGTTTTAGTGACAGGGGGATTCTGGTAGCCAATGACGGAACCTCATCACGCATTGCGGCTTTGACCTCAACCTTGAAAACCTGGGGAGCGGTCAACAGTTGTGTTACAAACCTGCCGGGAGAAAAGATCGGGCATTGGTTTCCCGAAACATTCGATTGTGTATTATTGGACGCACCATGCAGTATGGAAAATCTCCACCCCGGGGGGCGGAAAAACCGGGTGATCAAACCCGCTGAACGCGAACGGCTGGCGCAACGCCAGGCCCAATTGCTGTTCAGTGCCATGCAAGCCTGCAAGATTGGCGGCCAGGTTGTGTATTCCACCTGTACTCTCGCACCGGAAGAGGATGAGGGGGTGCTCGATTCTCTTCTACGCAAAACATCCGGAGCTGTTACGATCACCGAAGCCGGTTTACGATCGGGGATTGATGCGCCCAGCCTGACGGATGCTTTTGGACTATCTTTTATCCAGGGCACAGAAAGAGCCCTCCGGTTGTGGCCATTTCGGTTGGGGACATCCGGCTTCTTCTCAGCCCACCTGCGGAAAACCGGACCGGTTGGGAAAAATCCTCCGGAGCAGTTCCCTCTACCTGGACCGCGGAACAATCTGCTCCCGATATCGCCGCGCGATGAGACGTATCTGCACTCTGAATTCTCCGCCAGATACGGCTTCAACCTGGCTGCCGTGCTGGATGAGTACGGATTGAACCTGCGGCAATACAAGCAATCTGTTTACGCAGTTTCACGATTTCTCGTAACCGGATTTCCAAACCTTCCTGCAAATTCCAGTGGATTGCGGGTGGGCGATCTGACCGGGAATGGTTTTGAAGTCAGCCTGGAATGGTCCACCCGTTTTGGCAGCCGGTTTTCTGATGGAATTCTGACTCTCTCGACGGAGATGTATCCACATTGGGCCCGGGGTGAAGACGTTCCATCCGAATCCGTTCCATATCATGAAAAAGGCATGGTGCTTATTATCAAAAATGAATCGGGACGTGTCGCAGGTACAGGACGGGTATCAAACCGGGGGATCAAAAACCTCCTGCCACGTCACCTGGCCTTGAAATCATGAGGCTTCGAATTCTGTAAATTCGAGATAATCCGTCGTGGCTTTACCAAGGTCAGAATAATACCCGCGATATTTTTCCGGCAGGAGCATGGCAATGCGGTACATCACCTCATCAGTGATGATCTGCCTCCGCTCCCGATCCAGATCACGCATGGTGGCTTTTATCCGGAAAGGCTTGCCAACTTCAAGGTAAAAATCAGTCTTGCGGAATGCAAACATATTCTTCTTAAGATTTTCATGGCCATGAAAAGCCACAGGCACGATTGGAGCGCCGGATTTCACTGCGAGTGGAAGTATGCCCGGTTTTCCCTGCGCCAATTCACCGGAATGGGATCGTGTTCCTTCAGGCATTATGGCCAGCATTTTCCCTTCAGATAGAGCATCCAATGCCAGTTTCATGGCTGAGTTATCCACCGCTCCACGTTTGATGGGTATGGCGCCCCAGGCTTCCGAGACCATCCGTTTGATCGGGTTGGTGAAATTCTCCTCTTTGCTTAACGTGGTCAATGGACGCGGACTGGTGTACGAAAACATAACCAACCCATCCATGGTGTTGACATGATTTCCCGCGACAATATACGGTCCTTTCATGGGCACGTTCTTCAATTGTTCCAGGTGCGGCCGGATGGTCAGATCAACATAAAAACGCACCACTTTATTGACGAATTCTTTTGAGATTATCATTAATTCCTGCCAGATTGGTATTGTATCCGGGGAGGTCAGGGGGCAATAGCACCCATCTCTCCAGCCAGGGTCATGCAGATCACACAGGCCGCCAGGGCTGCTGTTTCCATGCGCAAGATGCGTATTCCAAGTGAAGCCACTGTAAATCCAGCTTCCTCAGCCAGTAAAACTTCCTCAGGGCTAAAACCGCCTTCAGGTCCAATAAGCAGGGCAGCAGCCGCATCACCGGATGCAGCCTGCCGGGAATACTCTTCCGCGAAGCCGGTTGATTTCTCATTCTCATAAAGGATATAACCCCGTTTACCGGAATATTGTTTCAGGAAAATTGGGTATTTTTGCGGAATGTTGATTTCCGGGATTAATCCCCTACCGGATTGCTCGGACGCCTCCTGTACGATCTTCTTCCAACGGACCAACTTCTCTTCAAAACCGCGTTTATCCTGAACCAGGGAACGGCTGCTAACCAGCGGAGAAAAGCTGGAAACTCCCAACTCCGTTCCTTTTTGGAGCATCCATTCAAACTTCTCGCGCTGGGTCAACGCCAGGCAAAGCTCCAGATGAAAAGCAGGTTCCCCGCCCACTTTACGGATTTCACTCGCCTGTCCGATTGTCTGGCGCGGATCAACATCCACCAGCTCCACCTCACGACAATACCCGCGATTATCCAAAATGGTGACCGTCTGTCCTGTTTTCAGTCGAAGCACGGAGCTTATTTGCCGTGAAACATCCCGCGGGAAATGGACTTCCAACGGCTCAAATAACTCCGGTGGAAGAAAGAATCGATGAACACTCACAGATTGGCTCCCAAACCGGCGATCACCACGGTGAATTCTCCCCGCAGATCCATTTCACCCGATTTTTCCACCAACTCAGACAGTGTCCCGCGGATCACCAGTTCGAATTTTTTCGTCAGATCATTCGCCACGGCAGCCGGACGGTCACCATACACAGCCAGACAATCTTTCAGGAATTCAACCAACCGGAAAGGGCTTTCATAAAAGATCAACGTATGGGGCGACTGCTCATCCACTGCGAGGAACTTGCGCCGGGCGGCACTCTTGCGCGGCGGAAATCCACGGAATGTAAAGGAATGGACCGGCAACCCGGACAAAACCAGCGCGGTGATCACCGCGGTCGGCCCGGGAATGGCCGTGATCTCCACACCTGCTTTCAGGGCTGCCCGTACCAGCCGGAAACCCGGATCAGAAACCGAAGGACTGCCGGCATCCGAGACCAGTGCCACATTCCTGCCTTCAAGCAGCATGTCGACAACGCGCGCGGCAGCTTTCTCCTCGTTATATTCATGGAATGACATCTGGGGCTGTTTAATTTCAAAGTGCTTAAGGAGGAAACCGGTTTTCCGCGTGTCTTCACTGACCACAAGATCAACAGACTTGAGGGTTTCCAGCGCCCGCAGGGTGATATCACCCAGGTTTCCGATGGGGGTAGCAACAAGATAAAGCATTTGTCAATTATAAACGTTTGGTCCGGTACCCGTCCTGATCGAGGGAATCAAAAAGGGCGGATCGCTCCGCCCTTTGGGTGTAATCATGAAGCAACGGCGTGTGCTTCACAGAGAGATGTCAGGTCTATTTGGCAATGGCAAGTTTACCGGCAGCGGCAGCCTTCAGAGCTTCAGCGCGGTTGGTCTTTTCCCAGCTCAGATCCAGATCATCACGGCCAAAGTGACCGTAGGCGGCAACCTGCTGGTAAATCGGCCGGCGCAGGTCCAGATCGCGGATGATGGCGCCCGGGCGAAGGTCAAAGTTCTTGTTGATCAGATCGACAATGTCCGCGTCGCTGATGGTGCCGGTACCGAAAGTTTCAACATTGATGCTCAAAGGATGGGCAACGCCAATGGCATATGCCACCTGGATTTCGCAGCGTTCCGCCAGACCGGCAGCCACGATGTTCTTGGCAACCCAGCGGGCAGCATAGGCAGCCGAGCGGTCAACCTTCGTGGGATCTTTCCCCGAGAAAGCGCCGCCGCCATGCCGGCCGGTTCCACCGTAGGTATCCACAATGATCTTGCGTCCGGTAACGCCGGC
>CAYRHB010000045.1:0-26749 GCA_964424035.1 uncultured Leptolinea sp. | reverse complement strand
CGGATTCTTCAATGGATATGGAAGGGGCACAAATTCCACCGATGGCCGGTTTTGCCCCGCCTGTGGATACAGGTTCATGATCCTGTAGATTTCGCGGGGAACTTCTGTATTCACTTTCAATCCGATCTCTCTGGCTTCTTCAGCTGTGATGGGATAATCATGCGTCCATCTGCCGCTGGATAACACATCCGCCAGACGTTCCGCATCCTCTTTGGAATACTGGCAGCAACCCAGCCGGATAATGGTGTCTTTGACCTGACGGATGGCTTTTCGGGCAATATCAGCCAGAATCAGGGTTTCATCGTCAATGCGATCCACTTTTTTTTCTTCCAGAACGTGCAAAATGGAAGCAGCCGGGTACTGGCCGATCTGCGGATCGACAGGTCCAAGGACGGCATTGACATCCATAATGATCTCATCAGCCGCCAACGCAATGAGCGTACCGCCCGACATTGCATAATGTGGTACGAAAACGGTCACCTTTCCGGGATGCTTGGACAGGGCATTGGCAATCTGTTCTGAGGCAAGTACAAGGCCACCCGGAGTATGAAGGATGAGGTCTATCGGCAGATCCGGATCCGTCAATTGTATAGCCCGCAGGATCTGTTCAGAATCTTCGATGTCAATATGACGCATTGTACGGAAACCAAGAAAGGACATGCTCTCCTGGCGGTGGATCATGGCGATGACCCGGCTTCCGCGTTTTACTTCCAGATCACGGAACAATTTTACGCGTGAACTCTCGATCATCTTTTGGCGGACAACCGGGAAAAGGGAAGCGATTACCAGAACGATCAAGAATAAGTCAAGGAATTCCACGTTTTACCCTCCCAAAATACATCACCAGGGATAATGTTCATCTTTGTAGAAAGAATATGCAGGGCGGCCGATGGTCATAATGATCGCCATCAAAAGCCCGAAAATAAAGCCCCCGATATGCGCCCACCAGGCTATTCCCCCATTCACCGCTCCACCCACTGTTGCCAGAGATTGCAAACCCGAAAACAGCTGCATCACAAACCAGAACCCCAGGTATAGGATCGAAGGAATTTCAACAAACCAGGGGAAAATGAAAATGGGAATTAACGTGATCACCCGTGAACGGGGATAAAAGAGGAAATACGCACCCAGCACCGAGGCAATGGCTCCACTGGCGCCGATGGAAGGGACCAGGCTGCCGGGAGACATTACAACCTGAAAAATACCGGCTGCTATACCACCCAGAATGTAAAAGCAGAAAAAACGGCCTGAACCGAGTCTGTCTTCCACGTTATCGCCGAAGATATACAGGATCCAGATGTTGCTGAGAAAATGCCACCACCCCCCGTGAAGGAACTGGTGTGAGACCAGTGGAATCCAACTCACCGGATCAAACAGGGAAATATTTGCCGGGACCAGCCCGAATGTCAGGATCAATTGCTCCTGCAAATTGGAAGACAGTGACAATTCGAAAAAGAAAATGACCGTATTGACCGCGATCAACAGATATGTGATTACAGGAAATATGCGGGATTGGATCGTATCTTTTATGGGCAACATGGCAAAACCTTCCACAATTGTGGAAGCAATTTAATTATATTTTATATCGTATAATCGCAAGCATGTCAGCCGAACCTGATACTGTACAATCTGCCAACCGCCAGATCGCCCGCGCCGCCGGAACCGTGATGGCGGCTTTCATTCTAAGCAACCTGATCGGCCTGGTTCGCGGAATCCTCATCCTGCGTGGATTTGGCACCGGGTTGGAAATGGAAGCCTTCAACACTGCCAACCGTCTGGCTGAAACCCTGTTCAACCTGGTAGCCGGTGGTGCGCTGGCATCGGCATTTGTGCCTACATTTACCGGTTTCCTGACCCGCAAAGAAACGGCGCGGGCCTGGCATCTGGCATCTGCCATTGCCAACCTTGTTCTGGTCATTCTAATGGTGGTGAGCGCGCTTTCTGCCATTTTTGCGCCGCAGATCGTGCGATATCTACTGGCTCCGGGGTTTGTCGATGAACCGGAAAAATTCAACCTGACAGTGCAATTGCTGCGGGTTATTCTTCCATCTGTGGTTATTTTTGGCCTGAGCGGTTTGTTGATGGGAATATTGAATGCCCACCAGGTATTCCTTACCCCCGCCCTTGCCCCTTCCATGTATTCTGTGGGGATCATCTTCGGGGTTATCGCTCTTTCACCATCCATGGGAATATTCGGACTGGCCTGGGGGACTGTACTTGGTGCCGCATTGCATCTTCTGGTTCAGACCCCTTCTCTTTGGCGGTTGAAATGTCGTTACAGTCCAATTTTCGGTATCGAAGATCCGTCGGTACGGGAAGTAGGACGATTAATGCTCCCAAGATTGTTCGGAGCCGGAATCGTGCAATTAAATTTCTGGGTCAACACGAACCTGGCTTCGCGCCAGCCTGAAGGCAGCCTGACAGCCATTACCACAGCATTCACGCTTATGATGATGCCTCAGGCATTGATCGCGCAGACCATTGCCATCGCTTCACTGCCAACTTTTTCGGCTCAAGTCGCACTGGGAAAAATGGGTGAAATGCGCTCATCGCTCGCATCCACCCTGCGTGCCATGTTGTTGTTATCCATGCCGGCATCAGTGGGGCTCGTTCTTCTGCGTGAGCCGGTCATTCGGCTCCTGTACCATGGCGGACGTTTTGGAGACAGGTCAACAGAACTGGTTTCCTGGGCACTCCTCTGGTATGCAGCGGGACTGGTGGGGCATTGCGTGGTTGAGATTGTAAGCCGCGCCTTCTATGCTTTGCATGATACCAAAACCCCGGTCATAATCGGGGTTTGTGCCATGAGCCTGAATATTGCCTTTAGTCTGATGTTTACCCGTCTATTCCTGCAAGCGGGTTGGATGCCCCACGGGGGACTTGCCCTCGCCAATTCTCTGGCTACCGGGCTTGAAATGGGAGTTTTGCTCTTTATCATGCGTAAACGGCTGAACGGTCTTGGTGGATATGAAATCCTGGATGCCCTGTGGAAAGCTGCAACCGGGTGTCTGTTGATGGGCCTGGCTCTTTTCCTCTGGCTTGGCGGCAGCGAATCTTGGCCTGTCTGGGTTACCACCCTGGGCGGATTGGCTCTGGGCGGGGGTGTATATGCCGCTTCCCTTGCAGTTTTACGTACCGCGGAGGTTGGTATTGCAGTCCGGGCTATTTCCCGGCGCATCTTGCATCGTGGGGTATGATTTTTCTATAATTATTATTACCGGGAGGAACTGATCATGTCGATTGATGAATTCTTTGAAAAGACCAAGTATGCTCATCTTACCGAATCGGCTCAACGCAAGGGGGTTCCCCAACCACCTCTGGAGCAGCCTGTACCCGATGATGTCAATCTCATTGCTCTTCCAGACCCGTCAACTATAACCATCCCTGCGATGGATGTCCGCACAGCGATGGAACAGCGCCTGTCCCTCAGGAAATTTTCACAAACAGAGATCAGTCTGGAAGAATTCTCCTATCTTCTATGGATCACCCAGGGTATCAAGTCGATTACTGATCGACCGGCCACAATGCGCAATGTTCCTTCCGCCGGTTCCAGGCACGCATTCGAAACCTATATTCTGGCCAACCGCATCGGAACGCTTGAATCTGGCCTATACCGATATTCCGCCCTCAAGCATTCCATTTACCCCTATATAATGGAAGCCGGTATCAATGAAAAATTGACCACGGCCTGTAAAGAACAGAGCCATATCCGCACCAGCGCGGCAACCTTCTTCTGGGTGGCAGTAATGGAGCGCATGGCGTGGCGTTACTCGGAACGGGCTGCGCGCTATGTACTGCTGGATGCCGGTCATGTCTGCCAGAACCTGTATCTGGCTGCCGAATCCATCCAATGTGGCGTTTGCGGGATTGCCGCCTATGATGACAACCTGCTCAATGCCGCCATTGGCATCAATGGCAAGAGTGAACTGGTTGTGTACGCGGCAACCATTGGAAAGCGCTGACAGAACTCTTCGATGAATTAGACAGCCCGGTCAGCGTAATTCAAACCAAGGTCATTCGGGGTTACTTTTTTTCCGGTAAATTCTTCGAATGACAGATTCTGCATGGTCCAACCGCAGTTTGTTTTTACACGTTCAAACAGCGCGGAATAGCTGTCCAATGAGCGGAGTGCCCAATCCAACCAGAGCGATTCGGCAATCTCCTGTAGTCTGCCGGCATCAGGTCCTTCGATCTCTGAGAAATGGCCGAATGGCATCTCATCCAGGGTGACCAACACCTCCCCCAGAGAATAGGTCGTCCGGTATTTTTCATAGACCATGAAAGGCGAATAGCCAAGCGATTCCAGCAGCAGCCGGGTATCTTCGAAGTTGCTAACTTCGACTTCGATCTCTTTGCGTACGCTCACCGTGCGGTTCATCTGCGCCGGGCCTTTAAAGGTCAGCCGGGCAACCTGATCCTGCCGGAGACGCAATACCCGGTGATCTTTTGAAAGTAAACCATCGGGGGTATCAAACCGTAAATTGGTCTCTTTTACCCGTTGTTGTACCAGTTTTCCGCCCAGGGCTTTAATACGAAGCTCCAACCTCGGCAGGTCATTTACCAGAAACTTTACTTCGATCTCATTTTCAGTCATTCAAATTATCCATTTCGTATACGCTTATCGATGTTCTCCCAGAATATCAGGCAATACACAAGAAAGGTCAACCCGGCTGAGGAAACCAGGGAAAATGGCAATGCGGTTTGAGCTTCAATGGAACGGGCAATGAAAATCCGGTCGATCCAGAAAATTGCTAGGCCGGAAAGTAAAAGAACTGTGATCTGCGTTTTCTTCTTTTTCGGGGATGAAAGGACGAATATCCCTGCCAGAGTATACACCAATCCCGTAAGAATGCCATTTACGATCAAATACCAGGTTCCCGGTTGAACCCCAAAGGATTCATACAGGTTATAGTTTGCCACAGATTGACCAAACCGGATCCAGCCGTACAGTGCCGCAAAAAACAAGCCGCCGACAGACAACCACAGGCGCGTGGGCATACGACGTTCGGGTCTTTTCTGTTTGGAGGTCACTCGAGTTCAATGCCCCAAAGATGAACATGGGCTGGTTCGCCATCATGTGCTGTGCGTACTTCAAACCGGAGTCGTGTTACCGGTTTGTCTGTCCCAATGGGGACCACGGCATTTCGGATTTCCGTTGATTCATTTACTGTCAGGTTAGATGCCGCTGGAATCGTGGCACCTTCAGGCAGCGCGTAAACCGTCACCTGTGTGGCTGAACCGCCAACCATGACACGCGCCCTATGGTACACAACCGGTTCGGGAAGCACCAGTTCCACCACCAGCGGATTGGCTTCCACAGAACGGACCAACGTTGCCGGGTCATGGTCAAACAACATCTGAAGATCACCCATATCCAGTTCTGAAACCGCCGCGTCAAGTGTCTCCCCATTCATGGTTACAGTTCCCATCTGGAGGATATGCCGTTCAGTTTCGGCATGCTCAAACTGCTCGCCGGATTGTTCGGTGTATTTCAGGTGAGCGAAAAGAAAACCGGCGCTGCCATCCGGATACGGGATCATATCCAGAACCTGCATGGGTTTAAATTTTCCGCTGCTGATCGTCCGTCGGTAATCATCCTGCGGCATGATGAAGATGGTCTTCGGATCAAACGGCTGGTGCAAGTCGATGAACGCGTCCATGCTGGCCATTTCGATCGGAACGGGGTCGCCCAGGAAGAACCGGGCCAGAACATCCGTCCCGTTCGCCCAATCCGGCGACAACATGACCGGAACAGTGGGATCTTTTTTCAATAGATCCTTTATCTGTCCAAACACCTGTCTGGCGCCATACTGCATACCACCCATACCATAATTCGTCTCCCAGAGCGGACCATTCGTTAATACCCGATCCAGGAATGCAAAGTTGGTACCGATCAATAGAAAGAAGAACAGTACCTCAAAGGTCTTGCGCGTCTGCAATACCCTGAGCAACCATAAATAGGCGTATTCGATTCCGATGGCAATGAAGAACGCGGCCGGAATGACCATGAACATGGCGCGTGTTATTCCCACTTCAGCCACAGCCGCACCGGTTGGAGCCATTATAAACGCAAATAACATGACCCGGTATTTGGCATCCTTCCAATGTCCGATGGAGAGCACCAATCCGGCAATGAAGAACGGGAAGAAATACCAGCCCAGATGCCCCATCCCCTTCATGATGTGGCGTGAAAGGTCTGCACCATTGGGGAAGAACCAGTAGAACGGATTGATTCCCCGCAGATACTGGGTTCCGAAATGCAATAATTTCCATGTGATGGGTTCAGATTTGATCCAGTAGCTGTTTAACACTTCCAGATGATGCTGGTTTTCTCCGGGATGCAGGTAGAGGAAACGTACATAGGGAACCGCAAGCAGTAAACCCAACAGGAAAGGCTTCCAAAGGTATTTCCGGTTCTCCCAGTGGTATTTCAGGTCTGAGAATAACAGGCAAACGGCTGTCAGCGCCATAACCACACGTGCCGGGCTGTAACTGTAAAACGCCATGGCGACAGCGAACAGTGAGGCATACAGCCAGCGGAATGCACCTTCCCGGTACCGGATATACCCCAGCAGGAAGATGGTATAGAAAGATACCGCTTCCACTGTTTCAAAGGCTGTTCGCGAATGGTAGAACCACGCGGGAATTAAGGATAGGACAAGAACCGCCAACCAGGCACGGTCCCGGCTGTGCACGCGCGAGTAGATATAGCCCAAGCCCGCCGCGGCCAGAAGTGTGACCGAGGTTGATACAAACCGCGTGACAAAAACCGACCGAATGCCCAGCAATACGGGTAGCACCTGAAGATATACAGGGAAACCGGCATTGAATGTGGTTCCGCTCTTGAAAAATGTCGGTAGGAATTCATTCCCCGCACCGATAAACTCGTTCTTTACAAGATCAGCCGCCAGCATGGTATGAACAGCTTCATCGGTAAAGAAGAAAATGGGGAAGTCTGCCAGACGTATCAGGCGCACAACATAATAGACGAGTACTGCCCAGAAAAACAATCCTGCCGGAGTTAACGCGTTGGCTGTGAACCAATTCCAAAATAGTTGGAGGCGTTTCCGGGTGTCTTTTCTTCCCTGATCGGACAGAAATTCAAACGAAAGATGTTTGCGGGTTGTCTCACTACTACCGGTCAGATTGATCAGTCGGGTTTGCACACCGGATTTTTCATCCGGTTTGTACTGGACGGTAACCTGTACTTCGGCGCCGGGCGGCAATTCCACAGTCGCTTCCACCCTTGCCATTGGACGGGCGTTTTCACCGGAACCGGTACGGGTGTCCCCCTCGAGAGATGAAGCGGTCTTTTCTTTCACCACCTGCTGATTATAGCATGCCGGTTTTCGCCGATGTGTTTACAGATGCAATAACCTGACACGTAGATAATTTGGCATGTATACTTAATGCGATTGACGACCATCCCCATAATACTCCATGAAACCTTCCATCTGGGATATCCTATCTGCTATTTTTTTCGTGGTTGGCCTGGTAATGGCCTCCGTTTTTATCATCATTTATAAGAATCCGGGTTCCAAAATCAACCCGTTCCCTCCACCCACGCAAACCGGAGTTGTGGTTGTATCTACGATTACTACAACCCCCATTTCACTCCCTGATGTCTGGACACCTCTGCCGGATGCAGAAGATCCGGAGATATTCGATCCATCAGACATTGACGGTACGGCTGGCATCGGGCCTCGAACGGAGATCACCAATACTCCGGTTGTAGTTCTGACATACCAGCCGGATCTTGTGGAAGAAACCGGCCCCACACCATTCCCGCAACCCAAATCAGCCACCGGGTTGCAAAAAACCTGGATCCCTCCGGAACTGATTGAACCAACCTTTGAGTACGATTCTGAAAACAGGCCATTGACGATTACGGCACCGATCGGTGTGTTCAACAATGTCTGGCAAAATATCCAGGCGATTCCATCATTTTCATGGAGCACAACACTTTCAGCCCAGACCATTGACCATTTCCTGCTGTATTTTGGCCCCAGGCAAAATGGACAGCTGACAACCAAAACCCAGAAAACGCACTATAACTCTTCAGCCGTTTCCAGCGGAATCTATTACTTCCGTGTATTGGCCATTGCCACAGACGGAACGACAATCGGAGTTCCATCCTATTTCCTTTTTAAGTATGATGACACCCGACCCACGGAACCGGGTCAATTTATGACAACCAGTACCGGGGATACAGATATCCCGTATTTCACCTGGACCGAATCGATGGATGCCCACTCGGGAATGACCGGTGGCATGGGCGGGTATTCTATCTACCAGGGAACCACAAAGAGATGCGGCAAACCGGTTGCCTTTACATCGGATACGCACTGGACCCCGGTTGACCCGGTGGCAAAAGGAACCACCATGTATTTTTGCATCCGCGCAATGGATGCCATTGGCAATGAATCGGATTGGGTTGGCCCGATCAGTTATACCTACAGTCAATGATCCATAGCCATATCTTTCCGGACGACTGAAAACGGCTCGATTCTTGCACATAGAAGAGCGGTAATCCCTTTTACCGGCGGCCATACGCGCACGTCGGGTGAGGAATTGGTCATTCTTGATTGCCGGAAACACGGCATGGTCCGGTTGGCTTCTGAAGAAGCCGGCTTGACTCTGAATTAATACTGGCTATACTGAAAAATACAGCCTGTATATGCGCAGAAGGACGGGAAACGATGAAATTATCGTTCTGGGATATTCTAGCTTCCATGGTAATGCTGGCCGGTCTGGCCATGGCGACCATATTCATCAATATTTTCGCCAATCCGTATTCATTTATTAATCCTTTTCCACCCCCAACACCCATCTCAACATTGGATGTTCCAACCCTGACGCCTTCACAGCGCTCATTACCCGACCTCTGGACGGCGACTCCGGAAACACCGGGTGTGCCATCTCCGACCGAGGTGATGCAGACCTCCACTGTGACCATAACGGGTACAGTTCTCGTCCTGCCCACAGGAACATCCACATCCACACCAACCAAGAGTCCCACCCCGACCAAAACTGCCTCGCTTACCCCCAATGTGGCTTTGACCTATGCATCCTTGTTGACTGCAACCAGCACCAAAACGCCCGGTTCTGGAAGCGATGATACTACCCCGCCTACCAACCCGGGAACGCCATATACAAATTCAACCTCCAGCGACTCTACACCGGACTGGTTGTGGACTGCATCATCCGATGAAAATGGAATATCCAAATACCAGATCACCTGGGGTTCCAACAGCAGTTGCGAAAACTCGGTTTATACCTCCAAGACCAATTCATGGACAGCTCCGGCCATGACGCTTAACACACGTAAATATATCTGTGTGCGGGCAAAAGATGATGCCGGCAATGAATCGGATTGGGTTGGACCGAGAAGCTTCTCCTATCTGAGTGTTGGAGCCGCTTCCATTACCAATGTGACGGATGCTCCGGATCCCACGGATGTCGGTGACAGCTACACAGTAACCGCCACCGTGACCGTCAGCGGTGGAACAGCCACCGGTACGGTTACTGTTTCAGATGGTACCGGAGCCAGTTGCACGATCACCCTGGCCGGAGGCACGGGTTCATGTTCCATAACGTCCCTGACAGCCGGATCCAAGACCCTTACTGCCAGCTACAGCGGTGATACAACATACGCCGCTTCGAGTGGAACAACCATGCACACCGTGGATAAAGCTGACCCGACGGTCAATACCTGGCCCAGCGCGAGCAGTATTACCTACGGACAAACACTCGCATCCTCCACCCTGAGTGGCGGCGATGCCACCCCCGCCGGAACCTTTGCCTGGATCACCCCATCCACTTCACCGGCAACCGGAACATCAGCACAGGGTGTGCGGTTCACACCGACAAATAGCGCCAATTACAACACCGTGGATGGCACGGTCAACATTACCGTTAACCAGGCTACCCCGACGGTATCAGCCTGGCCAACCGCTTCCGCTATTATTTATGGGCAGACGCTGGCCGACTCCACGCTCAGCGGTGGGACGGCTTCTGTTACTGGAAGCTTCGCGTTTACCACACCGGCCACTGCCCCGGATGCGGGGACCTATTCAGCCAGTGTAACCTTCACGCCGACCGATGCCGTTAATTACACAACTGTGACCGGTAGTGTCAATGTGACGGTCAGTAAAGCCGATCCGGATATCACCACCTGGCCCAGTGCCAGCGATATCACCTATGGTGATACTCTCGGAGATTCCACACTATCCGGCGAAGTGGTGGTAACCCCCGGTTCATTTGCCTTTACATCTCCCGGTACCACACCACCGGCTGGCACGAATCCTTACAATGTCACATTCACACCAACCGATACATCCAACTACAATACCGCCACAAACACTGTGAGCGTAACCGTCAATCAAGCTGATCAAACCATATCTTTTGATGCGCCTGCCACCGGAACAAATGGGGGTTCTGCAACCCTTTCTGCAACGGCAACCTCGGGTTTGACAGTAACCTTCACCTCCACGACACCCGGTGTTTGCAGTATTTCTGGAACAACTGTCAATTACCTTTCCGCGGGAGATTGCACGATCGATGCTGACCAGGCTGGCAATTCCAATTACAATGCCGCTCCCACTGTCACAGACACCATTGTAGTTTCATGAAAAATTGATATGCTTTGCTAAAGTCCTCACCCATTCGAGTGGGGACTTTTTTATACTACGTGTAAACATTTTAGTATTCCCGTCAGTTGACTCCATACCTTTCTACGTTACAATGAAGGCTAAGCGTTGTTGTTAACCATCAAGAGGGATACGATGAAAATTAAGTTCTGGGACATTCTGGCTTCACTGGTCATGCTGGCCGGGTTGGGACTGGCAGTGATCTTCATCAATATCTTCATCAACCCGCATACGTTCCTGAATCCTTTCCCCCCGCCAACGGCCACCCCGACATTTGACCCCAATACGCCCACGCCTCCATCATTGCCGGAACTCTGGACCAATACGCCGGAAACCCCCGGTGTTCCCTCGACCACCAGCATCTATACCAACGAGCAATTGACCGCCATCGCGTCCCAGTATGTGCTGCCCACCTGGACAGTCAACCCGTATACATTTGCCACATACACCCGCACCCCCAATTACGCCCTGACGGCTTATTTTTCCTTCCGTACACCCACCCGCACCTCCACACCGTCCGGTGATACCACGCCGCCCACAGATCCCGGCGTTCCAACCACATCCTCCCCGACCACAGATTCAACCCCCACCTGGTATTGGGGTGCCTCATCCGACTCTGGTACCGGTCTGAATTACTACCAGTTGACCTGGGGCGGTGATATTGATTGCAACAATACGGTATATGTCACTTCGACCAACAATTGGACAGCTCCGACGATCACATCGAACAGCGTATTCTATATATGCGTGCGTGCCCGCGATAGATCGGGGAATTATTCCAACTGGGTGGGCCCGGCCGGATTCTATTATTCCGGACCGGTTGGTCCCGCCACCTTAACATACACCCGTACATCAACCAGTACAGCCACACTCATCCCCACCTCAACCTTTACCGGTATGCCGACATCCACGAATACAACGGTGCCGCCTACGATCACAAACACCCTGGTGATACCGCCAACGGTTACAGATACGCTTGTTCCGGCAGCAACAGCTACTGATACGCTGGTACCCCCGCCGACACTTACGGATACACTCGTCCCGCCACCAACATCCACGGATACGCTTGTACCGGTTCCTACGTCTACGGATACACTTGTTCCGGTTCCAACAGCTACCGATACACTTGTTCCGGTTCCCACGTCTACAGATACGCTCATTCCGGTTCCAACATCTACGGATACGCTCGTTCCGGTTCCAACATCCACGGATACCCTGGTACCCGGTCCTTCCACGTTCACCATCAGCGGCAATACCGGTGTCGGACCGACCGCCACCCCGGCCGGTGAACCTGTCGCGGCTGTGTATATCACCGTCACTGGAGATTCGGGAGCTGTGGTTACCCAACCTGACGGGTACGGTAACTATTCGGTGGTAGTCCCGGCCAACTGGTCCGGCAAGATCAGCCCATCGCGCTATGGCTACCAGTTCGCACCAGCCAGTTACACCTATGCCAATGTCAATGCCAATATTGCAGATCAGAATTTCTCATCGGCTGAAGCCGCATTCTCCTTCACCATTTCCGGCAATGTGGGAGCCGTTCCTGGAGCCACAGTCGTGGTTGACAACGGCGCGGTTGTCATCACCCAACCGGTGATGGACGGGAACTATCAAGTTGCCGTATACAGTGGCTGGTCAGGATCCATCACGGTAACCCATGCGACCTGTACGTATACTCCTTCGCAGTATGATTACCCGCCGGTTGGCGGAGATTTAGCCGACCAGAACTTCGTCCCGGCCTGTCCGTAAAGCGGAAACTATTAACATCAACATCCCTGCCGGTCTGGCAGGGATGTTTTTTCATCCGAATCCGGGTGAATCAAAATACGATACAATTACCGGGAGGAGGCTGCCATGAAAGAACCAATCACCCTTGAAGTATTCTCCCACCTGGTTGACCTGGCCGCGTTGGAACTGGAACCCACCCAGTCCGAATACCTGCGGCTGCAATTGAACCACCAATTGAAAGCCATCCAGGAATTGGAAGCCATCCCTCTGGAAAGCGGTCTTGAAATCACCGCGCATGGTGTTCCCTACACGGTTGAGAATAGCACGGTTCCACGGGAAGATACCTGGAAACCGTATGCCGAACCCGGTGAGATCATCAAGCAGGCTCCTGCCACCGACGGCGGCTATATCGTCGTTCCTGAAATTCCCCATATCACCCTCAAATGACCATGAACCTATGCGACCACTCGGCTGTTGAACTGGGTAAAATGTTGCGGCGGAAGGAAGTCTCCGCCGTCGAGATACTGGAATCATCCCTCGATCGGATCGGGCAGGTGGACGGCCGGCCGGGGAGTCTAAATCCGGGTACCATCACCGAAGAAGATAAACAACGTGTTCATTCCTTCATTACACAAACCACTGACCGCGCCCGCGAACAGGCATTGGATGTTGACAAAAAAATTAAGGCCGGTGATGATCCGGGCCTTCTGGCGGGTATACCCCTGACGGTCAAGGATATCTTTGTTCAAAAAGGCACACCATCCACTGCTGCCTCAAAGATACTGGCCAATTTCATCTCTCCCTACACAGCCACTCCGGTTGCCCGTCTCGAAGCCGCCGGAGCAGTCACACTCGGCAAGGTCAACCTGGATGAATTCACGTACGGTTCTTCCAACGAATCGTCGGCTTTTCAGCCCAGCACGCGCAATCCCTGGGACACGCGTACCGTTCCGGGGGGTTCTTCCGGTGGCAGCGCCGCCTCGGTTGCCGCAGGTGAAGCCGTGCTTTCACTGGGGACAGATACCGCCGGTTCCGTCCGCCAGCCAGCTTCCTTTTGCGGGGTGGTGGGTGTCAAGCCAACCTATGGACGGGTATCACGGTATGGTTTGATTGCCTTTGCCAGTTCACTGGATTGCCCGGGACCGGTAGCCCGTTCCGTGGAAGATGCCGCATTGATGCTCAAGGTCATCGCCGGGGCCGATCCAGCGGATGATACAGCCGCCGCCATCCCTGTACCTGACTATTCAGCCGAACTTGAAAAGGGTGTCAAGGGATTACGCATCGGTCTATCGCCCGATTACTTCCGGATCACCTATCCCGATCCGGCCACCGGTGAATTGTGTATGCAGCCCATTTCACCCGAGATTGAAGCCGCCGTACGCCGGGCTGCGACGCTCTTGAAAGAAATGGGTGCGGAGATCATTGAAGATGTGCCAATGCCCAACACCCGCTATGGCATTCCAGCCTATTTCGTTATCAGCCGGGTGGAAGCGGCGTCCAATCTGCACCGGTATGACGGCGTAAAATATGGGTTCCGGACTCCGGAGACTACACATGAACTGCGTGACCTGTATAAAAAGACGCGCGCGCAGGGTTTTGGACCACAACCCAAATTACGCATTCTGATGGGTATGTATGTCTCCGCGGCGCAGTACAGCGAACAATATTACAACCGGGCATTGAAAGTGCGGACCATTATCCGCCGTGACTTCGACGAATCGTTCGATAAGAACGGGAAATACAAACTGGACGCGCTATTGACTCCCACAACGCCAACTACCGCTTTTGAGATGGGCGCCGTGTACGGTGATTCCGTTCTGATGCAATACGCCGACCAGTTGACCGTCCCGGCCAACCATGCCGGTATTCCCGGTATTTCAATTCCAGCCGGACTTGATTCCAAACAATTACCCATCGGCATTCAATTGTTGGGAGCCGATTATTCTGAATCCATTCTGTTCCGCGTCGGACACGCGTTTGAACAGGCGACCGCCACAGATGCCTGGCGTAACGAAAAACCTGCCGTACTGGCCAGCCTGGCAGCAAAGTAGAAGGTGAGTATGACCGAATACGAAGCCATCATCGGGTTGGAAACCCATATCCAGCTTAATACCACCACTAAGATCTTTTGTTCCTGCAAAGCGGATTCATGGTTTGACCCTCCCAATACAAATATCTGTCCGGTATGCACCGGTCTACCCGGTGCTCTTCCCACTCTGAACAAGGCGGTTGTCGAGAAAGCCGTATTGCTGGCCAAAGCCATGCACGCCAATCTTCTGCCGCTCTCTTATTTTGCCCGAAAGAATTATTTCTACCCCGATCTTCCCAAGGGCTATCAGATCTCACAGTACGATAAACCCGTAGCCATTGGCGGATTCCTGGATATGCCCATGAACCCTTCCAATGGCGAAAGTTATGTGCGCCATGTGACCATTGACAACATGCACCTGGAAGAGGATGCCGGTAAGACCCGCAATGAACCGGGGTGGCGGTTGATCGATTTCAACCGCTGCGGTGTACCGCTTATTGAGATGGTAACCGGCCCCGACCTGCGGTCAGCCGATGAGGCTGCCCAATATCTCATCCGGCTGCGTCAGTTGCTGCGCTGGCTGGGCATCTCGGAAGCAGACATGGAAAAAGCCCATCTGCGTTGTGATGCCAACGTGTCCATCCGCCCGAAGGGCGCCACCCACTTGAATCCCAAAACGGAGATCAAGAATGTAAACTCGATCGATGCCGTGAAGGAAGCCATCGCCAAAGAGATCGAGCGCCAGATCCATGAGGTGGAAGCCGGTCACAAAATCGAAACCTGGACACTGGAATGGGATGAGGATGCCGGTGTGCTGCGCAAGATGCGCTCGAAAGAAACCGAGGCGGATTACCGCTATTTCCGTGAGCCGGACCTGCTGGCCATCCGTATGACAGATGAATGGCGCGATTCCATCCTTACAGATTATCCCGAATTGCCGTTGGAACGCCGCGCCCGGTTCGTACAGGAATACGGCCTGCCAGAATACGATTCCGAGATCCTCACCGGAGAACGTACACTGTCCGATTATTTTGAAGCCACGGTCCGGGCATACAAAGGGGACGCGAAACGGGTTTCCAACTGGATCATGAACGATGTACTGCGCATGGTCAATGAAGCCGGAAAACCGGCATACGAGTTGAAGCTCACCCCGGTTTTTCTGTCAGATATTATCAAACTGGTTGATACGGGTACGGTGAACACATCAACCGGCAAGAGCCTGCTGGCCAGGGTGGAAGCCACCGGCAAGTCTCCGGCGAAGATCGTGGAAGATGAAGGCCTGGCTCAGGTAAGTGATGACAGCGCCATCCGCGTGGTTTGCGAAAAGATCATGGCTGCCAGCGCCAATGAAACCGCATCGTACAAAGCCGGCAAGGTCACGCTCATCGGCTGGTTTGTGGGCCAGGTGATGAAGGAAATGCGCGGCAAGGCAGACCCACAGATAGCCCGCAAGGTCATGGAAGAAATGCTTTCAAAATAGTTTTTCGGGAAATTGTTTACATCGATTGAAATCCTAAATCGAAACCCTGAAGGTTTTTGAAAACCTTCAGGGTTTTATTGAATGATTCTACCGATATACCTTGACACGCGATATATCGTCTGGTATTATATCGGTATTCGTTATATCGTGGAGCGAGCATGATAGATAATAAAGTCCTGAAATATCTTCCGCTGTCTGAATCGACCTATTACATTCTGTTGTCGCTGGTGGAAGCACGGCATGGATACGGTGTGATGCAACACGTGGAATCGATCAGCCGGCAATCGGTTTCAATCGGTCCGGGGACATTGTACGGGGCTTTTTCCAATCTTGAAAAAGCCGGCTTGATCCGTTCTGCCGGGGAGGAAGATCGCCGAAAGTATTACGCACTTACAGAACTGGGACGGGATGTGCTCGGTGAGCAGATCCGCCGTTTGAAAATCATGGCTGAAAATGGCAGCAACGTATTACCCCTGTTGGAGAAATGAGAAGAACTGAAATGCATACACAAGAAAAGATAAACCGAAAATTCCGTTGGTTTTGGCCCTGGGAAGATGACTGCGAAGAAAAATGGTTGCGCGAAATGTCGCTTCAGGGAAATCACATGAAGAAAGTGATATTCCCTGGTATTTATACATTTGAGGCGGGAATACCAAAGGATTATGTCTACCGTCTCGATTACGCGCCGGAAAATTTTAATGAAAATTACTTAACCCTTTTCCGTGACGCGGGTTGGAGATATCTGGGAAACTTGAACTACTGGCAGTACTTCCGCAAGGAAGTACTCGGCGATGACGTGCCGGAAATATTCACAGACAACGATTCAAAGACAAAGAAATACCGCCAGATAATTGCCTTACTATCAGCCATGTTGCCGTTGATGGTGGTCAATGTAATAAACTGCGGCGGTCGTGCTGATCAACCCTTCTGGCTCGGGTTAACTATCTTCTTTGTCGTTTTTCTGGTTATGTTTGTTTTCGGGATCATCAAATTGCTGAAACGGATCAACCAGTTGAAGCAATTGTAATTCCCGTAGATCACGTCAGATAAATCGGTTTTCGGCTACAAAGGCGGACAATCAAATCCGCCTTTGCCTTATTAATGGATCTATTCACACCGGTTTTACGTGGCATCGATGGCATATTCAGGTTGCCCAACCGGTATCCACGGTGATGGTGGAATTTGACATGAGAATGAAATTGCGAGGGCTGTCCCACGCGTCAGGTGTGCGCCGTGTCAGGTATTTTTGCTGATTGCAGGTGATACCAACAGCCGCATGGCACATCGTTGAACAACCGGGATTCCGTGTTTGATTTCATCTTGAAGGACTTTCTCAAGTCGCGGTTCCATCTTTTCCGTATCGATTGTCTCGAATCCCAGGGAGCGATAGAAGGGTTCATTCCAACGCACTTCCCGGAAAGTTGTCAGCGTCACAAATCTGAGCATATTGTTGTGAGCAAATTCAATGGCAGTTTTCATTAACTGCCGGCCAATCCCCTTGCCCTGCAATTCCTGTCGAACTGCCACCAACCAGATATGCAAATCTCTTTCTACTATTTCCGCGCATATGAAGCCAACAATGTGACCATCCGCCTCCGCGACCCAGGATGTGCCTTTCATGACATACTGCAAGTGAGCTTCGGCTGACATAACATCATCGTCTGCTATCCATGCCAGATCAGGCAAGGCTCTAAAGCTTTCACCGGCAGAGCGTTCTAAATCCAACAGCGAAGTAACATCTTCTACTTCTGTCAGTCTGATAGTCGTGTTGATCATGATTTCAGTCTTTTTCTGGAAACCTGATGGTTTGCGTTATCTGAGGCGCGAAGGGGACAGCGAAGCCGTCCAACAAAAAAGGGAAGCAGCCCAACCAGCAGATATAAAAAAACCTCCGGATTACTCTCTATCGCTTCCATTTGTGTGCCGTATCAATGGCCGCTTTCAGGTTTTCCCAACAAGTGTCAGCCGGTACGGTGCAATCAGCCCCCAGAATAAACCGGTCGGGGGCATCCTTCAGAACAGCTTCCGCGGCTTTCCGCACGTCAGCCGGTGATCCTTTTGCCAGCACACCCAACCTGTCCAGGCCGCCCATAAACGGCCGGTTGAACAGTTTTGCCGCGTCTTTTACCGTCATCCGGCTTCCGGTCAACTCAAGGCTGGCATTGACCACCTGCCCGGGATAATCGGCGTAGCGTTCTATGCTGCTGTATGGCAACTGGTAATCGCACACATGCAGAATGCTGAAAGGACATGTGCGGTTGATTTCATCCATAATTTCAATATCATAGGGTCGGATACAGGAATCGAAGCTTGACGGGTCTGTGAAGCGATCCGCCTCGCCGCCCTGGGTGGACATATAAAACCCGTCCAATCCCAATTTGATGCATTCCTTCACAAACCGCATCACACTGTTGGTGATGGTCCGCATCCCGATTTTCACTTTCTCCGGGTCTTCTTTGATATGCCGCGTGACCGTGTCATAACCGGCGGTCTGCGCGGCGAACATAAAGGGGGAGTAAAGAGTCAGAATGACCATGGCGTCTTTCTTTGCGGCTTTTACCAGACCTTCAACCACGTTCAACGGTTCGGTGTAAAAATCCAATCCATATTCCGGCATATTCGCCCAATCATCCGCTGTCTTTATTCCGGTGATGGGGGGGAATTTTCGCTCATATTGGATCTTGACAAAATCCATGCCGGTATAGCGGAAGAATTCCAGGTGCTTTTCCACGGCAGCCTGGCCGCTGCGGCAGGTCGGGTCGAAATGCAGGAAGAAACCGGCTGGAATGTATGCCGGTCTGGATCCCGGATCAATAAGGCTGTAAATTACATCTCGCTTGTTCATGGTTGTCTCCTCGGTTTTGTCTGGACGGGTTTAATTATAGGCGGTAGATGCCCTTCCACCCAGAAATCAACCCGTTTTCGAACGGCTACTTTCAGATCTCGTCGTTTTCAACCAACCGCAGGAAAAGATCCACAATCGAGGGATCAAACAGCATTCCACTTTTTTCCCGGATGTAATTAACCACCGCTTTCTTTTCCCAGGCCGGCCGGTAAGGACGGTCTGATAACAGGGCATCCCACACATCCACAATTGAGAAAATACGCGCTACAAGCGGGATTTCTTCCCCCCTCAATCCCCGGGGATAACCGGTTCCATCCCAACGCTCATGATGGCAGTAGGGAATATCCAGCGCAGATTGAAGATATTCGATATCTTTTAGCAAATTGTATGCGTTCACCGGGTGTTGTCGCATGATCACCCATTCATCCTCACTCAACGGGCCTGGTTTAAGCAGGATATTGTCCGGCACACCCACCTTGCCCAGATCGTGCAATAATGCCCCACGCTGAACATCCACCAGCTTTTCTTCTTCGATTCCCAGTGAAGATGTCATCCGCACTGTATATTCAATCACCCGGCGGCTGTGGTCTGCCGTTTCGTGTTCTCGCATATCCAATGCACGCGCCCATCCCTGAAGTGTGGCTTCATACGCCTGTTCCAATTCATAATGTGCATCCTGGAGGCGAAGTTCTGCCATCTTCCGTTCTGTGATATCGCGGGTGATATTCAACAGGCATTTTTCGCCGTTCACCTCGATAAGCTTGGCTGACATCAGACCCTGCAGTACCTGCCCGTTTTTCTTCCGGAACTGGGCATCCAGGTTGTTCACAATACCATCCCGCATCAGACCGTCAACCAGTCGAGCCCGATCCGCCGGATTTACCCAGATATCTAGTTCTACTGAAGTCTTCCCGATCACTTCTTCATGGGTAAAGCCTGTTAACAAAGAAAAACCTTCGTTGGTATCGATATACAATCCATCAGATAAGCGGTTGATATTGATCGAATCCGGAGAGATCTGGAACGCCGTCGAGAACTTTTCCTCTGAAAGCCGCAGGGCTTCTTCCGCTTTGTGTTTCTCGGTAATATCCTGGAAAACCGCCGCCATTTTTCCCGGTTCTATCCTGAACGCGTGCACATCAAACGCACCAACAATAGCCCCGTTGGAATAGGAGACCTGTTCTCCCATCCACATTGTTCCGGTTTGCGCGATCTGCAAATACGTTTCGGGAATATCAGTATCTTCCAGGCCTGGAAATGCTTCCAGGATTTCTTTTCCAATGAATTGTGCGTGGTCCAAACCCAGTATGGTATTGGCCGCCGGGTTATATCCCGAAAAAATCAATCGGGACGACTCATTCACTGTGTAAAGATGCATTCCCAGTGGAACAGCCTCGATGATCGATTGGAATTTCAATTCGATGGCACGGTTGTTCTCTTCAGCCTGCTTCTCACGGGTGATGTCGTGGCTGGAGATCACGAAACTCGTTGATTTTCCTTTATCGTCCCGCATGGACTTCCCGGAAGAATCCACCCAGATATAATGGCCGTCGTTATGACGCACCCGGTATTTTGATTGCCCGGGCAGATCATTTTTCAGCATATACGCCACTTCGGCCTGAACCCGTTCAAGGTCTTCCGGATGTACCATATCGAAGGCATTCATGCTGAAAAGTTGATCCTGCGTGTAACCAAGAACCGGAAAATAGGATGGAGATGTATACAGAAATCTCCCTTCCAGGTCCATTTCCGCAATCAGGTCGGTCATGTTATCTGTCAATCGTTTTAAGTGCGATTCCTGGAACCGTTGAACCTCTTCCGCTTTTTCTCTGCGCCAGACCTCATCTTCAAGATCATTCAATACCATCAATTTATAGCGAACATTCTCATTTAACTGTGAAAGGAAATACCATAAGACAAGCAGTATTCCACTCAGACAGAAAAACACTATGACCACAGAAGCAATAAACCGGACTGGAAAATCCTGGCTGGAGGGATGCAGAATCCAGGCATAGGTGATTGTGCAGATCAACACAAAAACAGCTCCTGTTCGAACACCCTGCAACAATACTGAAACCAGAACACTCAAAGACAGGAGTAGGATCGTTGTATGGTTGATCCCGTATTTTTGAATACTAATTGCACCAAGAAGAAAACAACAGACCGGTGGAATATATCCAGCCCAACGCCATACACCTCTTTTTGCTGCCTGCCAACCTGCAATCAAAACGAGAAAATTTATGAAAAGGGGATATGATTCCGAAAAATCGAAAATCCCAAAAACAGTGAGAAAAAGGACCGCGATGGTTGGAATACTGGTAATCAGTACAAGCAGACGAAGGATTTCAACCGTCCACTTTTCTCGCGTGAATATGGATTGGGGGAGTGTGGGTTGAAAGAACAAAGACTTGAATAAAGTCAAAATTTCACCTTTCAGATCCCCGGAGCCGAAAATACTTCTAGAATAACGACCAATTAAGTAATATTATTATGCATCATCTTTCGTCATATTCAATAGCACGAGCAATTTTTTAGATTTTTTTCATGTCCATTCTGTATTACGGGTGTTCCACATTGTACAGGTAATACAGGGTTTGATGGTACCCGTGGCGGGTTATCAATTCACCGCCGGGATATTGCTCCATACACTTTTCCAGATCATCCTTCCTGGCCGGGAGGAATACAAAGATGAGCTTCTTTTTATTGGGAACCGGGTTGGATGGATCACCCCAGGGTTTGTTGATATCCTCCACTTTTATCTGCGGAACCAGATAATTAGCCGTCAATATCGAATGGTATCCCATTTGTGGCCAGCCGGAGAAAAAAACTTCCCAGGTAGCATCATATTCCTTCAGGTCATCCGCCAGTGATTGTGATACCTGGGTCGGGTATCCACCGAAATTGCTGTTTGGAGAATATTCATAGAAATAGAACCCGGCATCTTCCATCCCGGTGATCAACACTAAAACCAGGCTAAAAATAGAAACAGCCTTTTTCCATTGTGGAATCAAGCGTTCAAGAAAACAGATAGTCTTGTCAATCCCATACCCGATTACCATGAAACAGGCCGGGGCGGCAGCCACATACCGTTGGGCAGCCGGCGGATCGGTACTGAGCGCACCCGTTATGATGATCGTACCCAACCAGACGGCTGTCAGCGACAGACGGGTGTCTTTCCACCGGATGACCAGCAAACCCGAACCGAGATAAAAAAGCACCGCCGATGCGGGGCGAAGGAGTGGATACCCGGATTCATACCAGGCATGCCTGAACGGGGCAACGGTAAGCCCGTTCAGGCTGGCAATAAACTGGGTTGCCAAAACCTGGAGCATACTCTGGTTGGTCCTGACCATTTCGTTCCCCAACCAATTGCCCAGTATGGTGACCCTTTGCATGGGGGCCTGAAATTCCGCCGGTTCATTGATGTAAAACCAGGCCAGAGGCAGAAAGACAACCAGCATGGATATCCCCATCAGGAAAATATCAGGGATGCAACGCCGAAACCTTTTCGGGTCTTGCAAGGAAACGATCAGCAGCCAGAACGGCACGGCAATAAACAAGCCACGGGCGGAAACATAAAAATATTGTGACAATCCAAGGAACAGACCCGCTGCCGCGAAAGCCGCCCTTCTTTCATGGTTCCAGGCCCACCAGAGCAAACCCAGGGTCAACAACCAGCTCAATCCATCCCAGATGTTGTTCAAACCGAGCCGGGAAAAGTGAATGTGGTAATTGGAAAAAGCCAGTAACAGTGAAGCGGTCAATGCCGCCCGATCGTTGAACATGGCACGCATGACCAGAAATAAAGCAGTCACAGTCATTGTTCCCACAAGCGCGGCGGTTATTCGCAAACCGATGGTTGTCTGTCCCAGCAGGGCTATCCCGAATGATTGGATGAAGTAATACATCGACGGGAACGAATACCACCCGGTAATAAAGGGATTATTCATAATTCCGGAAAGGAAGAATGTGGATGACAGCCCCATGGCTGCCTCATCACCGGATAGGGCAGACGGGTAGGTTGTCAGATCCAATCCCCTGAGCAGGAACGCGGTGAGAAAAACAATACAGAATGGAAGAGCCAGAGGTTTGATGATTGATAATTGCGCGGGTTTTCGTTCCCACGCGACGAAGATCGTTAATCCGATGGCCGCCCCCCAGGAAACCAGTGCAACAAACGTGTTGATCATGTAAAGGGAAAATCCAGCCGCCAGTGAACAGGTTATGGCAAACAACACCGCCAGTATGAGAGCTGTCAACCGGATGGGGGAAAAAGATATCCGGTCTGCCGCCCGGTCCACCCAAATACTGATCCGGTCAGCCTTCTGACCGGTCAATTGCCGTTTCAATCCATAACCGGCAACAAGCAGCCCGATCAAAATCCACAGTATTGCCGGTACCCCATGTCTCGCGGGCAATGTTCGCCACAAAATTAAATGGAAGAAAACCAGAAAAAGCCCGCCGCAGATTAATAACAGGTTCCGGTTTTTGGGGGTTCCGGCTTGGGTTGTGGATTCAGGGAGACGCATCGCCTTTTGCCTGGTTGATGTCTTACGGTTTTGATCTCGGGTTTTTGTTCAACACATCCCGGCTTTTTCTTCCCCGCCGGGTGAATGCCTCATCATTCACTTGTTTTATGCGAAACATGCAAATCACACAGGATTATTCATTATATATCACGGGCTTTTCCGGGTGAAATGTGTTCCGAAAACAGATAAACAGATGTAACAAAACTGGCATAAACCCTTGCGATACAATAGCTATAATTCCAATATACGGGAGGATGGAATGACATATCCGATCATTCAACGGGAATTGACCGTTCATTTGAATAATGGGCACTGGTACTTGAAACCCATTGATGATCCTTCCATTCTGGGACCGGTGGATTATGGATGGAAACGATACCGCATGTATCCAGACAGCTTCTCTTTTGGAGAAGGACTGCTGGCAGGCAGCAGCATCCCCGGTTCCCGCCGGATGGTATTTACCGGGTGGTCATCCCAGTGGGATGGTTTTTATATCTCTTCCATGGGTGGGGCAGCGTTCACATTCCATGGTGTAGGTGTAAATTATGTGTCCCTGCGTGGTCGGGCTTCTGAGACCAGCGTCCTGCTTCTCAATCACAGGCAGGGTGAGGTTTTTGTTCGCCTGGAACCGGTGAATGTTGAAGGTCTGTGGAACGGTTATGCAGATCCGGAAGGACGACCTCTTATCGGATATTTTGCTTTACAGCAGGCATTGTTTGACCGCTATAAAAACGAATATAAAGATGGGAAAATCCGGATTTGCAATGTGGGTCCGGCAGCCATGCATACACAGGAAGGGGCAATCGGATCCAATCCATTGCGTAAAGGCGTGTTATCAGCGGTAACTGATTGGGCTGGCCGTGGTGGATTGGGATCGCGTTTGTTGCAAGTTAATAATCTGGCCGCTATCATCTTCGGTGGAGAATGGGAAGACCCGGACTTGCGTGACAGCGCTGAGATCGACGCCTATTTTCTCGAACACTTTGGCAAGAAAACGATCCAGACGGATATATCGGTTACTGAAAAATACCGGTACGTTGCTGAATTTGAAACCGGGGGTACCTTCGGTGTAAACAACCGCGATATGGCTGAAAAGTTAATGAGCTTTAATTATGAGAGTATTTATCACACAGATGAAGAGCGCCTGGAGCAGCATGACCGTTTCATCCTGAAACATTACCAGTTGCAATTTAACGAAGAAACCATTAAGACCAAGAATTTTCAACATTACGGAGAACCCTGCCCGGTAGTGTGCAAGAAACTATTTGATATCTATAAAAAGGACTATGAACCATATCATGCGTTGGGCCCCCAGATCGGAGTTTTTGACCAGCGGGCAGCCGAGATGATCAATGATTACGGCGATTCCATGGGGTTTGATGCCATCCAGGTGGGTGGGACCGTTGCCTGGATTATGGATCTGGTGGCAAATGGATTGATCCCGCCGGAGGATTTCAATCTGCCGCCGCAAAGTTCGATGTCCTTCCGGTTCACAACAGATCTGGAAAGATTCGACATGGTAAATGACAGCGCCCGTAACGCAGAATATGCCCGTGCCGTGATGGATATGATCCTTAATGGTGAAGCAGGAACTGTCTTCCGGGAGGGTATCCGTTCGGCTGCCAATGAACTGAGCAAAAGGTACAACAACCGGAGCATTCTTGACCATGCGGTCTTTATTTCACATGGAGATGAAGGACACATGGTGCCCAACCAGTACTGGGTGGCGGGTATGTTCAGCCCCATGCCCATGATGGGAAAATACTTTGTGTTTTACGAGAACAAATTTTTGCCTCCCGAAAAATTGGGGCGAAAAAATGTTGAACGCATGACATATGAACTGTTCAATGAAAACAGCGGTATCTGCCGTTTTCACCGGAAATGGAGCGAAACGATCACCGATGAGATACTGGCCGCTCATTATGGATTAAAGGTGAACTACAAGGAGCACCAATTTAACCTGGCTAAGGCAATCCATGAAGCAGAATCTCCCAAAAGCGAATACTGGGAAAGCGAGCGCGTGATCGACCTACTCGTCACCTTCCTGGAACAGTTATCCCGCGCGGGGGTTAAGGACACTCAATTGGATCTGTGGCTTGATAAATTCCATGAGGATAAAGCTTCCGCCGCCCTTGAATGGTGGACGGTTGTGAAGAATAGTATTAACGAAGCTTTCGAAGCCGGAGCCGATGCCATTCCTGATGTTTACACGCCGGGTCAATCAAAGAAATTACAATAGGATCGTATGGACTCAATTCAGGAACTCTTTCGTATCGGACATGGCCCGTCAAGCAGCCATACAATGGCTCCACGGCGGGCAGCTGAGATCTACAGCCTGAGGCATCCGAAGGCTTTATCTTTCCGGGTTACCCTGTTCGGCAGCCTGGCAGCCACAGGCCGCGGGCATCTGACCGACCGGGCGATCATTTCAGCCCTGGATCCTCGAAAGGTTGAGATCATCTGGAAACCCGATACCTGGCTGCCACTTCATCCCAACGGGATGGAGTTTATTGCATTGGACGAAAACGGAAACAGTCTGGATACCTGGCAGGTTTACAGCCCGGGCGGTGGCGCATTGATGGAGGAGGGTGAACCAAATCGGCCTGATATTTATCCCCACAGGACCATGGCAGAGATCTTGAAATTTTGTACATCCAACGGGCTGACCTACTGGGAGTACATTGAATCCATTGAAGGCAGTGGAATATGGGATCATCTTAAAGAGGTCAATCGGGTAATGCATGAAAGCGTGAAACGCGGTATTCAAGCCGAAGGCGTTTTGCCGGGTGGACTGGGTGTCTCACGCCGCGCATGGACATTCCATCGCAAGAGCCTGCTGAATAACAACAACCTGGTCCGGGAGGGCTACCTGCCAGCCTACGCCCTGGCCGTGGCAGAAGAAAACGCCACCGGTGGATTGATCGTCACAGCACCCACCTGTGGTTCGTGCGGCGTGCTCCCGGCAGTCATCTGCCATATTGAAGACACGATCCAAACCTCGGAAATTCACATCCTGCGGGCATTGGCAACTGCCGGATTGATCGGCAATCTGATCAAACATAACGCTTCCATTTCCGGTGCGGAAGTTGGCTGCCAGGGGGAAATTGGATCAGCCTGTGCCATGGCATCCGGCGCGGCAGCGCAATTGATGGGTGGCACCATCCGTCAGATCGAATATGCCGCTGAAATGGGACTTGAGCACCATCTGGGTTTGACATGCGACCCCGTGAATGGCTTGGTGCAGATACCTTGTATCGAGCGGAATGTATTTGCTGCCACCCGCGCCATGGATTGCGCTACGTTTGCCACCTATTCTGACGGCGCGCACCGGGTATCATTCGATGAAGTCGTTGTGGTTATGAAGCAAACCGGACGCGACCTTCCCCGGGTATACCGTGAAACTGCCGGGGGTGGGCTGGCGATCTCCTACCGGTTTCCGTATAGACCAGACCCAAAACACTAAAGGAATTTTTTTATCCATATGTCCGG
>CAYRHB010000044.1:26895-27101 GCA_964424035.1 uncultured Leptolinea sp. | reverse complement strand
GCTTTTGATCTCGTAGAGTTCCGCGTCGTTGCCATCCGGTTGAAGCAGGATCGCATCTGCCCGTGCCAGGTAGGGGCCGTCAGAAGCGGTTTCCTGCCAGTTCATCGTCCAACCGGGTTTTTGCGGAAGGATGATCGTGTCCAGGTATTCACGTGCCAGTTGCTCGATCTGGTCACCCTGAACAGCCAGTAAATCGTCGATTTAGA
>CAYRHB010000044.1:0-26885 GCA_964424035.1 uncultured Leptolinea sp. | reverse complement strand
GATGCTGTCAAGCCGGTCATGTTTTTTCGCCCACAGGTGACGTGGCGCCTCACGGAACAGACGAAAATCTGATTTTGTGATCTGCATTTGGATATTCTTATCCCCGTGGTAATTGATAGTTGCCATCCACCCATTTTACAGGAACGCTGATTGACCGGAATATTCCATTGCCCTGCTGCTTGAATTAAGCATTACACCCAGGGTCTAAAGTACCCTGAGGGTGGATACCCAACCGGAACCAATGCTCCAGGCTACGAAAGATTTTTCAGGTCTTTCAGAAATTCATCCACTGTTTCAATGGGCGTGGCCCATGAGGTGACCAGCCGTACGGCGGTATGGGCTTTATCCATTCTGGCCCAATCGTAGAAGAGGTAATCCTGCCTGAGTTTTTCAATGATGGTATCGGGCAGAATGGGGAATATCTGGTTGGTGGGAGAATCGGTCAGGAATTTATATCCCAGCGAGGTCATGCCCCGGGTCAGGCGTTCCGCCATCAGGTTGGCATGGCGCGCCAGGTCATAGTACAGGTTGTCAGCAAACAACGCATCGAACTGGATGCCCAGCAATCGTCCTTTGGCCAACAGTGCCCCGCGCTGTTTGATGCAGTAACGAAAATCTGTTTTCAGGGCAGGATTGTTGATCACAATGGCTTCACCAATCAGCGCGCCGTTCTTGGTTCCGCCGATGTACAGGGCATCCACCAGCGCGCAGGTCTCCTTCAGGTCGAGATCCGCTTTGGCAGAGGTCAACGCGGCTCCAAGGCGGGCACCGTCCATATAAAGGATCAAGTTTAATTTTTTACAAAGGACGGAAATTTCACGCAGCTCGGTGGCGGAGTAGATCGTGCCGACCTCGGTGGATTGCGAAATATACACCACCCGCGGTTTGACCATGTGCTCAAAATAATGCTCATCCACCACAGCCTGGATCTCTGCGGCGGTTACTTTACCGTCTTTACCTTTTACGGTATGCACCTTGTGACCGGTGGCTTCAATGGCTCCGGTCTCGTGTACACAGATATGTCCGGATTCCACGGCGATGACTGATTCAAAAGGCCGCATACACGCAGACAGGACCAACAAATTGGCCTGGGTTCCTCCGCTGACGAAATGTACATCGGCATCGGGGTTGCCGATCGCCGCATGGATCTTTTCAGCGGCAGACAGACAGAACCGGTCTTCACTGTAACCAATATCTTGAACGAGGTTGGAGGCTGCCAGGGCTTCAAGGATGCGTGGATGGGCGCCTTCGGAGTAATCATTTTGAAAACTGTATTTGAACATGATGGGGCTTCCTGCGGGTTGGAGTTGGAACAACAAAATATTGTACGTTCATTCCCTGTATTCGACCATACCGAACTAAAAAAATGAAAATAAAACCCTGAAAACCTTGTATCTTTTTTGGACGAATGGCATCTAAAAATATAGACTGATTACAGGTATTTCACATCGAGGAGACAGTATGGATTTCATCAGTAACAACGGCCATCATCCGGAAAGCCCGGTTGATGTGAAGAGCTATGATGTATTGATCATTGGCGGCGGACCTGCGGGATCTTCGGCGGCCATCTATACTTCGCGGGCGGGGTTGAACACCCTGGTGGTTGACAAGGGGTTGACCGCAGGTGCGCTGGGCATCACCGGGAAGATTGCCAATTACCCCGGTGTGACGGACCAGGTTACAGGTGCCGAACTTTTGGAGCGCATGCGCAGCCAGGCGGAATCATTCGGCGCACAATACATTTCTGACAAGGTCATCGGAGTGGATCTGACGGCCCCGGAGAAGACCGTTTATGGCAACCAGGGCACCTATACAGCCCGCTCTGTGATCATTGCCACCGGTTCCATGGGACGCGGATCACGGGTAAAAGGGGAGGACCGGCTTCTGGGGCGCGGCGTTTCTTATTGCGCCACCTGTGACGGGGCGTTCTACCGCGATAAGGAAGTGGTAGTAGCTGGTAACAGCGATGAGGCTGTTGAAGAAGCCCTTTTTCTGACGAAATTTGCCAACCGGGTCCATTTTCTATCACCCGCGCCCGAGGTAAAAGCCCCCCGGCATTTGCTGGATGAGCTGGAAGCCAATCAAAAGATCCGGTTGGTGAAAGGCGCAAGCCTGGTGGAGATACTGGGGGATACCAAAGTGGAAGCGGTTCGGTATGTTCCGCGGGGGAAACCGGAAGAGACCCTTACGGTTGCCGGCGCGTTCATCTACCTGCAGGGCGGCAAACCGGAGACCAGTTTTGTGCAGGGACAATTGGAATTATCAGAGGCAGGCTGCCTGCTGGTGGACAGGGAATTTCAGACATCCATTCCGGGTGTATACGCTGTGGGTGATGTGCTGTGTGACCATATCAAACAGGCGGTCATCTCTGCCGGGGAAGGTGCCATTGCCGCCATTGCGCTCGAAAAGAACCTGCACGGGCGGGCAAAGGTCACTGTAGACTGGTCAAAATAAAACCGGTTTATTTCTTATCGGAAGGTTCGGCAGTTTTTTGCTCTTTATGCAGGGGAAGTACGACGTTGAAAGTGGACCCCTGGCTGATTACTGAATCCACCCAGATGCGGCCGTAATGGTTTTCAACAATGCTCTTTACAATCGCCAGACCAAGGCCGGTGCCTGATGCTTCTCCGGCGGCATTGGAAGCACGGTAAAACTTGTCAAAAATGAATGGCAGGTCCATGGGCGGGATGCCCACGCCGGTATCTTTGAATTGCAGGATCATCTGATCGCTGTCGACTTCGGCTTTAATGAAGATCTGTCCCCCGGGAGGCGTGTATTTGATACTGTTCCCCAGCAGGTTGTCCACCACCTGGGATAGAAGGATCGGGTTCCCCCATACCGAAGGAAGGTTGGGAGGGATCTCAACCATCAACCGGTGCCCTTTATAAGCCAGCTGGTCTTTTAGTGTTTCGCAGGCTTCGCCGATCAACTGGTCGACGCGCACCGATTCTTTGTGCCTGTCCACTCCGGCTTCAATGCGGCCCAGATTCAACAGGTCATTCACAAGATTGGTAATGTTGTGCACGCTCATCTGAACGTGTTGGATATATTCGCGCTGCAAGTCGGTCACAGGGCCGACCCGTTCCACCAGTTCCACATACCCAAGAATGGTGGTCAATGGGGTACGCAGGTCATGCGAAACCGTATTCACAAAATCGCTCTTGGCACGATCCAGCTCTTTGAACATACTGACATCGTGAAGGGTGATGACCTTGCCGATATTGGAAATGGGAGTGACCTGGGCATCCATTACCCGGCCTTCTTCCAGGTTGATCTCCGCCCGGCTGCCGCCCTTTTCCAGCAAATCCATGATCTGATTGTTTTTCAGGGCATCCCGGGCTGGCAGGTTGGACACTTCGGAACCATCCAATGAAAGTGCTTCCCGTGCGCCCTGATTGATAAAGCTGATATTGTTGTCAGAATCGAGAATAATGACACCGTCCTGGACTTTGGTCAGGATGGTTTCAAGGCGCACCCGCTCGTTATCGGTGTCACTGAAAACCCTCGCGTTTTCTATGGCAATGGCGGCAAAATCAGCCACAGCAGATAACAGTCGTACATGGTAGTCGGTGAATGGTTTTTTGATATTCCGGTTGTCCACACCCAGCACGCCGACAGTGCGGTTGTTGGTTTTTAATGGCACATAGACCAGAGAGAAAACAAGATAATCGGTCTTGATCTTTTTCAGGTTCTCTTCATCCAGGAGGACGGGATGACCTGATTGGACAACAGTCCCGGCAAGAGTATTGTCGACCCCCATGCGGAATTGTTTTTTATCGCCTTCTTTGAAATTTCGTGACGCTCGCAAATACAACTCGCCCGTGTCTTCATCCAGCATCAACAGGCTGCTCTCTTCGGCACCGGTAAGGGATACGGCTGTATCCATCACAGTGGAAAGTACGGCATCGAGATCGAGATTACTGGTGATCGAGCGGCTGAGTTCACCCAGTAATTCCAGGTCACTCATCTGGCTGCGCAGGTTGGCGGTTGCCAGACGGGTCTCTTTTTGCATCCAGCCCCGGCGGCGGTCGCCAAGAGTCAGGGCGCTGCGCACAAGTTGCAGCAGGTCTTCACTGCGGATTGGCAGCGTGAATGTGTCAAGCACGCCGGCTTGAATGGCTTGTTTTAGAACGGGAGCTGATTCCTGATACACAAACAGCAGGATGGGGGTTGTTGGCGTGAGGTCGCTTAATTCACGGGCAAAAGCGACACCATTGCCATCTGGAAGCTTTTCCCCCAGGATAACCAGACGCGGCAATCCCTCGTTGATCGTTTTCTTGGCATCCAGAATCTGATTGACAATCTTTACATTAAATCCTTCCGGTTTCAACAGGGTTTCCACCAGGGAATTCACCTGTGAATCAGCCGTAAGGACAAGTATTGGATCGTGAGGAGAAGGGGTCATAACTTCTGCGTTACCCGTATGAATTTCCTGCGGAAAGGATCATAAAAAAACTGCCTTTACAGGAAAAATAACCAAATCCAAGCATTTATAATAGCACATAACCGATTATCTTACAGATCATAAAACGGGTTATAAACCATACATAAACTTTATGTAAGATATACCCTGCAACTCTTGACTTTACATCATTGGAATGAATACAATAAATTTATGGATTATAAGGATTACTATAAAATTTTAGAGGTGGAACGTTCTACCAGCGCGGATGATATTAAAAAGGCTTACAGAAAACTCGCTATGAAATATCACCCTGACCGGAATCAGGGGAATAAACAGGCGGAAGATAAATTTAAAGAGATCAATGAAGCCTATGAGGTCCTGAGTGACCCGCAAAAACGCAGCCGGTACGATCAACTGGGCGAATCATACAATTCGTGGCAGCGTGGTGGTGCCCAGGGTGGATTTGATTGGAATCAATGGATCAACCAGGCCCAGCAGCAATCCGGACGTGGCGGCGCCACCTACCGGGTGGATACCACAGGCTTTGAAGACCTTTTCGGGGGAGGTTTTTCTGATTTCTTTAATGCGATTTTCGGCGGAATGGCCGGAGGAGCACCCCGTTCATCTACACGGCGGGGCGCAAGCACAGCCCAGACTACCCGATTGGATCCACGCAATACAGCCCCGCATTCCATCGAACGCAACGTAAGCATCTCACTGGATGAAGCGTTTCGGGGTACTCAACGTATCCTGCAGGTGGACAGCCGCCGGTTGGAGGTCAAAATCCCTCCCGGTGCCGGCTCTGGAACAAAAGTGAGGGTGGCCGGAAACAACACCAATGGTTTGAAACAGGATATCTACCTGGTCATCGACATGCTTCCCGATTCACGCTTCGAGCGCAAAGGGGATGATTTGCATTGCGAGGTCGGGATCGATCTTTATACAGCCGTATTGGGCGGGCAGACCAATGTTGGTACACTATCCGGAAACGTAATGCTAAAAATCCCGGCCGGTACACAACCCGGTCAGACTTTCCGGTTGGCCGGCAGGGGAATGCCCCGTTTGCGGAATCCCCAAAATTTTGGAGACCTGTATGCTAAAGTGAAAGTGCAGTTACCGAAGAATCTTTCAACCAGACAACGAGAATTGTTTGAACAGCTTTCCAAAGAGAAATAGTTTTAGTGGTTTTTCAGGATAATACATGCGCAATACAAAGATGTTTTATGTTACCGTGGTTCTGGCGTTGAGCATGGTGGCATGTCAATTTACCTACAATACACCATCATTGTCACAGAGCGGTGGACAAAATCTTCCAACCATGGCTGCTGCCACCCCGGTAACAATATCCATCGCGGACGTGAATCCAAATCTGGTGGCAGACCAGGATTTACTGGTTCGTCTATATGAAGTGGTCAGTCCCGGAGTGGTTCTTATCCAACAGGTGGGTGAAACCGGCAGCGGGCTGGGTTCAGGATTCGTGTACAGTTCAGATGGTTATATCGTGACCAATTATCATGTCATCGAAGGCGCTACTGATCTTGAAGTTGATTTCCCCAGTGGATATAAAACCCGCGGAACCATAAAAGCCACGGATCTTGATTCGGACCTGGCAGTCATCAAGGTTGACGCTCCGGCGGATCAGCTTCATCCCCTTCCCCTGGGCGATTCAGATGTGGTCAAAGTTGGCCAGACGGTGGTGGCGATTGGCAACCCGTTTGGACTGAACGGAACAATGACCATGGGAATTATCTCTGCCAAAGGCCGTACAATGGACTCATTACGGCAGACGGAGGACGGCAGTTTTTATTCCACAGGTGATATGCTCCAAACGGATACATCGATCAACCCCGGGAATTCCGGTGGACCTTTGCTGAATTTGAACGGGGAAGTGATCGGATTGAACCGGTCCATCCGCACCACGGGGACGAATTCGGATGGTGATCCGGTCAACAGTGGAATTGGTTTTGCCGTGTCGGTGAATATCATCAAACGGGTAGTCCCGGTGTTGATTGATAGTGGTTCATATGATTACCCGTATCTTGGCATATCCACTCCTCCGGGGGGCGACTTGAGCCTTCTGGAGAGGGAAGAACTGGGTTTGAACGCCACATCGGGGGCATACCTGATCGAAGTGCTCGAAGGCAGCCCGGCAGCTGAAGCCGGTCTGATCGGCGGGCATAAAGCCACGCGGATCCGAGGATTATTGGGCGGTGGTGATTTGATCATCGCGGTTGACGGACGACCGGTTCGCGTTTTTGGCGATCTGATGAGCTACATTATGACCAACAAAAGCCCGGGTGACACCATCATTATCCGGGTAATCCGTGAAAACCAGGAGAAGGAGTTCACATTGACTCTGGGCAAACGCCCCTGACATAATTGAGTGCACGCCGCACCCGATTCGATCCAACCATCTCATTAGAGGAGGCTGTCATGTTTACGGATCACCAGTTAAAAGAAATGGCCGGTATTACCACCAAATCTCCCGCGCTGACCGTGTACTTGAGCACCGATCCTGCCGTGGGAAATACGGATACCATCAAGTTACGGCTTCGCACATTGTTGAAGGAAATCGACCTGGAACAGGATGTGAAAGCTGTTCTAAACTATATTGAAACAAACCACCTTTTCGCCGGCCGGGGACTCGCATTGTTTTCCTGCAAGGCGGAAGGATTTTTCAAAGCGATTTCACTTGGCGTTTCCGTCCGGGATCAGGTATTTACCGGTACCCATTTTGCCATCAAACCCCTGGCCGATATCTTTGACCTGTATGGTGGCTATGGGGTGGTATTGGTAGACCGCCAGGGTGCACGGGTTTTCCATTTTCATCTGGGGGACCTGGTGGAGCAGGAAGGTGTCCTGGGGACACTGGTCAAGCATACCAAACGCGGTGGCGCGTCGTCAATTGCCGGACAGCGTGGTGGCACCGCCGGTCAGACCAATTACGAAGACGAAGTGGTTGAGCGTAATATGAAAGAGATCGCAACATTTGCCACCCACTTCTTTGAAGAAAAGCATATCCGGCGTATTCTCATTGGTGGGACTGACGATAACATTGCCCTGTTCAAAACGCAATTGTCGAAAGCCTGGCAGAGCCTGGTGATCGGCACCTTTGCCATGAGCATGACCGCTTCCCACGCGGAGGTGCTGGCTAAAGCCATGCAGATCGGTAAAGAGGCTGAAGCGGCACATGACCTTCAGGTGGTGCGGTCAATTATTTCGCGGGCAGGCAAGCACGCCGGTGCCGAGATCGGTCTGGAAAACACATTCCAGGCAGTTTCACAAAGCCGTGTGCAGACCCTGGTTGTGACGGAAGGTTTCCACCAGTCTGCCCATCGCTGTACCGGTTGCGGCCGATTGACCTTGCATTCCAACCCCCTGTGCAAATACTGCGGCAGTAAGATCGTTCCGGTGGCTGATGGTGTCGAGCTGGCGGTCAATGAAGTCATGCGTTCAGGCGGTGATGTTGAAGTGGTGCAAATGAATCCCGATTTTGAAAAAGCGGGAAATATTGGAGCGATACTGAGATATTGAATAACTTCTAGAAAAAATCCGTGGATCATCTGATCCACGGATTTTTTTATACCGGTTCCTGTTCTTTCAAATAACTGGCATATTTGCGGTCGGTCTTCCCGATATGTGTAATGATCCAGGTATATGTATCGGTCATGGCGTTCCGGAACGCAGCCTCATCCATGGAATTGATTTTTTCCATCACTGCTTCCATGCTGCGTTTGAAATTCCTGTGTAGTTGTGCGTGTTCATCCACCCGGGGATACCCGATCTCACGCATAAAGGCTTCTTCATGATCGAAGTGACTGCTGACAAACGCGCTCATCGTTTCCCTGAAGATCACGCAGGCTTTGTCTTTCTCGTTCAATTTGACCAGATCCTGCATTTCGTTCAACATATTGACCAGGCGGGCGTGCTCCTCATCAATTTTGGGTATTCCCAGTTTAAATTCGGCATCAAAGTTGAAAATCGGCATGGTTTGAGACTCCTGAAGAAACATTTTTCTACTTATAGGATCAGTAAAAATAAACCGGCGGATATTATACCAATAACCTGAAATATACCGGATATGTCTTTATTATACAGTCACATTATCCTGACAGCATCCGGCTTGGACTTTGCTATTCAGTTTAGACAGTGCGGGCCATTAACCAGTCGTTTTGAAGATCATTGCCCAGTTGGAAACCCTGTTCACCGACTTTTACAAATCCCCACTTCTGGTAGAACGTGATGGCACGGGGATTCTTTTCCCATACGTCCAGCCAGATCACATCATGCCCTTCGTGTAATGCCTCATTCAGGCAAGCCTGCATAAGGGCGGCTCCCACACCCCTGCCGATCCATTCCTTGACCGAATACAAACGTACGATTTCTATCGGGTGGACTCCCTTGATACAGTCTGGAGGTGGATCCTGCCGCAGCCGCGTATAGCCTACCGGTTCATTGTCCACTTCCGCGATCAGGAAAACAGACCCGCGATCATTCAGTTCGGCAGTGAGTTTTTCCGGGGAAAAAGATCCGGCCAGATAGGCCGCCATATCTTCCGGTGTATTGTCAGCCGCAAAAGAATCGGCAAAGGTACGGGCTCCCAAGTTTGCCAGAAGAATATTATCCTTTTTTGTTGCTTTGCGTATGTTCATCTACTCCCCGATCGGTTCACAATAATGATCTCATTCTTCCCTTATTTCTTGCGGATTAGTCTGTATACAGTTTCCCCTATATCGTAAATAAATACAATGATCAAAATGATCAACAGGGCTTTGATTCCGATAGCCAGTCCGGCATAGATACCGGCGATCTGTGAACCGGTAATCCCGTACGTCGCAAAATTGTCAGTTGCCGTCGCGATGATCGATGGGCCGCTTGCCATCAGGATCAATACGACCAGGCTCAATACATCCAGACTGATCTGGAACCAGCGACTCCAGGGCTGCCACTTGCCTATGCGGATGAGAGCCAAATTCAATACCAGCCCCAGAGCCCAAATAATGTTGAACCAGGGCAGGTAGGTAAAGAAGACCTGGGAAAGTGCGGGGATGAACACCGGAACACCGGATGCATCATTGAAATAGGCCCCAAGTTTGGCAGCAAATAGATTGAAGAAAAGAAGGGTAAATAAAGTCAGTGCGATATCCGGAACCTGACTCCAGGGTTTGATCTCATCCCGATTTTCTTCGCCTTCCAGGTCGCGTGGATCCCAGTTTTCTTCATTTTTAATTTTTTCTCTGGATAATGCCCATTCAATTATGGCGAACACAAATACAATATTTCCCAGTACAGAGAGCATTGAGCCGAGAAGTTCAAGCAATCTTTTTATGATGAATTCGATACTTGAATCAATAGAAAACGGCTGCTGGAAAAAGGTCACTGCTGTGGTAACAATACCAACCAACAGAACGATACCCAGGATGATCCTGGTTGCCATTAAAAAGGTGGGAAATAATCGCGGCCCGATCAGGTACCGGGGGGGCATATAGGCTTCAGCCATTTTTCGGGGTGTGCCAAATTCCTTTAACACGGCAACCATCATGGATTCATCAACCGGGCGGTCTTCCTGCTGGCTTCGATTTTCCAGGGTATCTTCCAATATGGAGCGGATTTCCTTTTTGATGTCTTCACGGTCTCTGGCAGGCAGATTTTCTCCCACCTGCTCAATATATTTGTCAATTAGAGTCATTCTTGCCTTCCTGTTCAGATCCTACTTGCGATATTTTTTGCAGGGCTGTGACAATGGAATCCCATTCCTGTTGCAATTGCGGCAGGACTGAGAGTCCCTGCTGGCTGATGATGTAATACCGGCGGGGACGCGCTTCTTCCACGCGCCAGGTGGATTCCAACAGCCCCTGGCTTTCCATCCTTCGTAATAGCGGATAAAGCGTTCCCTGGTCAACGCTCAACCCGTTTTCCGATAACAGTTTTAGAACTGAATAGCCATATTGTTCTTGCCGCAACAGGTTGAGAACCGCGAGAACAATCACCCCGCGCCTCATTTCCAATGATACATTTTCAAACACTGTATCGTTCATAGAATTATATCCTTTCATGCATAATACTGTATATAATACAGTATGTCAAGTAGCAAAAAGAGGAATGGCCTTTTGGTATTTATCAATAATGCAAAC
Source organism: uncultured Leptolinea sp. (assembly GCA_964424035.1). Lineage (GTDB taxonomy): Bacteria > Chloroflexota > Anaerolineae > Anaerolineales > Anaerolineaceae > Leptolinea. The sequence goes on along the minus strand of CAYRHB010000044.1, from coordinate 16,346 downwards.
CGGGTTGATTATCCTTATAAAAAAGGATAATCAACCCGGTACAAATACACTCTCCGAGACTGGCAGAATACTTAACTTCGAATATAAAGCAGCCAGAGACAACAGAAGTAGGTAATGATCATCAACGTGGAGTCGATCTCGAATCGCCAGACCCGTCTCTCCAGCTTTGCCAGGTTTCCGATCAGGCCGATACCCGTCAATACCAGTCCTACCGCACCAACCAGCAAAAAGGAAGGATCAATGGAGGCCAGGAAACGTCCGTCCAGGAAGAAAATATCCGTGAGCCCCACGGCGAACATGTTGAACATATTGCTGCCAAACAGGTTGCCGATGGCCATGTCAGCTGCCCCGATCCGGATGGCTGCCAGGGTGGTCACAAGCTCAGGCAAGGAGGTGACCAGAGCGACCAGCGTGGTGCCGATAAATGTAGCCCCGAGGCCGGTGATCCTGGCGATGTCGTTCGCGCTGCTGACCATGATCGGTGTGACAATGACCAGCGCCACAGCCGCGACGAGAAATCCGATGATCCCCTTTTTCAGGGTGGGGGTATTCTCCGGTACGTCTATTTCTTCGTTTGAGGAGGAATGGTTCTCGTTACTTTGAATAAGCCAGACGCCAAGGATGTAAATCGCAATGATGATCAGGCTGTCCAGTCCGATCCATCCAATCTGGATCGGGATGTCGGCCAGCATGAAAAAGACGACTACGCTGATTAGAAAAACTGCCAGGCTGCCTGACAGGGAATGCCTGAGGACCGCCTTGCGCAAAATCCGTTGGTTTTGGTTGACCATGTCCACGGCAGCCAGAAGCAGCATGTTGAACCCGTTACTGCCCAGCAGGTTACCGGCGGCCAGGTCAGGTGTGTGCTGGCTTAACGAACTGATGGATGTGAGCACTTCAGGCAGTGAGGTGGCACCGGCCAGAAGCAGAAGCCCGATGAACATCCGTCCCAGACCGGTACGGATCGCGATGATATCACCATATTTGGCCAATTGATCGGCGGCCACCACTATGGCGGCTGATGTAAGAATAAATATGATCCAGACCATCTATACCTTCTCACTCTCCATCTTTGGAGGGAATTCCCTTGGTTATGCCCAGCGGCCAGGCGGTAAAAACACCGGTATTGGGTCCATCCAGGTCTCCGACAATTTTCTCAATCTCTTCCAGGCAGGCCCGGGCAACCGATTCGTTCTGCACGATCGTAAATATGGTGGTGTTTCCCTTCTCAAGGAGGGATTGGTTCCCAAAGGAATACCGCATCGGAATACGTTTGACCTGATGCCGGTGAAGCCCTGAACTCTCAATAATGGTTACCCCGGAGACTCCGATCTTTGAGAATGAATCCAGGATTCGGTCCAGATAAGAGGAATCATCGAGGACAAAAAGAACCATGTACATGGGGTTATCTCCTTTCGAATGTGCCACGGCAGTCTGTTGATTGTGACAACCGCCCATTGCTCATTTAAGTATAAGGAATATTCAGGTTTGGGCAGGTCTCTCGTGTTCCTGCCCCGCAAAGCTCACAGAAAATCCGGTAGAGGTTCTTGACCCATATGTAAATAAAAAATACCATCCAATGCTTCTGCCGTCAAACAGCTCTGAACAGGTGCTAATTTTATTATCGAAAAGATGTGAGTCCGCCGGGAATGATCGTTCATCCCGGCGGACTTTGTTTCTTAAATACAATCCGGGAGGTCCCGCTCGACATTACGCACAGCCGGGACCAGATAACTGATAATGCCGGTCAGCAGACCACCCAGCGCGGTAAGGGCAAACATCAACCCCATACCCGCGCCGGGTCCTGTTCCGCTGATCCAGCCAAATGCCTGTGAAAGGTTTCCTCCTACTTCCATGGCCGGTTCAAATATCCGGTCAGCCAGCGGACCGGCAGCCAGGTATCCGATGGGGATGGTCACCATCTGAAACATTCCGCGCAGCGCAAACACCCGGCCTTGCAATTCGGGTGGTGTTTTCGCCTGCCAGATGGACTGGTTCGGTGCGGAGATGAACGGTACCGACAGATTCGATATGAATCCGGCCAGGATCCAGAATGGCAGGCTGCGCCCAAAAGCGAACAGCCCGTCCCCCAGCAGGAAGGAGGCGCCGGTTACGAACAGCATTCCCTTTACGCGCTGCCTGGGGCCGCCCCAGATGGACAACAGCACTCCACCGGTGATTCCGCCCAACCCCAACGCGGCTTCCACCCAGCTCAGGGTCAGCGTATTGTTGCCTGAGCGAGCCAGGATCATGGGTGAGATGATGGAGTAATACGTCAACCCGGCAAACAGGTTGATAAAGGCAAACACGACGATCAAGCCCACCAATCCCGGACGGGAACGGATAAAATCCCAGCCGGCTTTCCGGTTGAGGTTTTTTTCATCGGGGTCAGCCGCTGCGACCGGTTGCGGGATCCGCGCCATGACGAGTGTGATAAACGCGGCAAAGAATGTAGCCAGGTCGATCAACAGGATGGATTGGATGCCTGTCACCGGTAGCAGCAGACCGGCCAGTACCGGAGCCAGAACACGTGAACCGGATTCGGCCAGGCCGTTCAAGCTGGCCGCGCGGGTGAAATCGTCCCGCGGTACCAGTAATGTGATGGATGCCTGGTAAGCCGGGTATTGAAAGGCTTCAAACATCCCTGAAAGGGCTTGAAACAGGTACAGATGCCAGATCTGCAGACTGCCGCCGAAATACAGAAGCAGGATGGCGGTACTGACCAGCGCTGCGCAGGTATCGGCCAGCAGCATGACGTGTTTGCGCTTTAAACGGTCAACGATATGACCGGTAAAGGAGGAGCATAATACGATCGCCCCAAAATTAAAGAACCCCAGCAGGGCAAGGGTTGTGGCGGAACCGGTCTGTTGATAAGCCCAGATCATCAACGCGAAACGGCTCATGGCTGTGCCAATCAGTGAAACGACCTGGCCGCTCCAGATTTGATAAAAGGTTTTCCAACCGGAAGATAAATTTGAGAATTTCATGATATTTTCCAGGGAACTGTCAGGCAGTTCAATAGATAAAAGAAAAACGGGCGATCAAATCGCCAGCTCGTTATTAATAGTTAGTATATATAAAATCTCTATTTATAAGCAGGCGCGTTAACATGTTCCCCCAGCGCTCTGCACATATTGATGGCTGCCTTGAGAAAATAGTATGGATCGAACATGGATGGGATTTTACTCTTTCTTCGGGACGCCGGCAAGGACGCTGCCCGTTTGGGTGAGCCAGAAGAATATGTTATGGTTAAAAGGTACCGGTTTTGTACCCAACGATAGTACCGTAATAATTGCAACGGAGAATACACCCATGAACACAAACAACCATATCATCCGGCAGGCATTGACCGGAGTATTGGGAGAGATTGAAGATTACCAGCAGATGGACGTGCATGAAGACGTGCGCGTTGATATTGTAAAAGCGCGCAACAGCCCCTATGAGCCGGTTGTTTCCTATGCCACTATTGGCCTGTCGGTTGTCCCGATCGGGTATATTTCCAGCAATGTGTCGCTGGGTGCCGAGATCGTCAGCGCGGCGTATGCCCGGTACACCGAATTCGGCGATGTGCTGGCTGCCTGTGTACAGAATATTTTCCAGATGCAGTTCAAATTGTTCCCCGGAGCAGTCTATAAAGACGCGTTCCGGGCACATTACCCGGAATTGGATGTGCAGCACCTGATGTTCGATACACCCCACGGCTGGGACAACGACCTGCTCACGTTGAACCTCGGCGCGCGGCAGGTCGCGTGGATCATGGCGGTGCCCATTACGGATGAAGAACTGGACCTGTACAACGGAAGCGATTCCGGCGAGCTGCAGGAACTGTTCGAAGAAAAGGGCACGGACTTGTATGACCTGGAGCGGGAATCGATAGTCTGAAACAAAGAAGGGATCATGGAAGCGATTTGTGGTTCAATTTTTCTAATAATTTTTCTTATTGCGAGCATGGTGGAACGTTTGAAGGGAAATAAGCAACCGCCTGTTTTGTGGAACAACGAAGATGAAATGCTTGAAGATATCATCATGTTGGATATGATCGATGGAGAATGGGCGGACGACGAGTGACCTTTGTGAGGATGAGGAGGAAACGATGAAAGACATCCTGCGTCAGGTAATTGTGGTGATATCGATACTATTGACCCTTGTGGTGAATACCCTGGCTAATGCGCTGCCAATTAACGGTTTGACTACCGGTGAAGTCTCCGACAGGTTCTCAGTATATTTTGTTCCAGCCGGTTATGTTTTTTCCATCTGGGGTTTGATCTATCTGGGACTGGTCGCCTTTGGCATTTTCCAGGCGATGCCTTCACAACGGGACAATCCGCGTCTGCGGGCGACAGGATGGTGGATTGTACTGGGGGGGCTGGCAAACAGCGCCTGGATCTTTCTGTGGCATTACGAGCAATTCCCGTTGACCCTGATTGCCATGTTCATCCTGCTGGCGTCATTGATCATGACCTACCTGGGGCTGAAAAATGGCCGGGGGACTGTTTCAAAGGCTGAACTTTGGGCGGTACGGATCCCCTTCAGTGTGTACCTGGGTTGGATAACCGTAGCGACAGTGGCAAACGTGACCTCTGTTCTCGATTTTGTCAAATGGGGTCGGTTCGGGTTGTCTCAGGAAACCTGGCTGGTAATCATGCTGATTGTGGTGCTGGCCATCACTCTGGCTATGCTCGTCACCCGGCGTGACGCGGCATACACCCTGGTCATCCTGTGGGCATTGGCGGGGATTGCCATTAAATTTGCCGCCGATTCCGTGGTTACAATCCCCACCTGGACGGTGTTCGGGTTGATCATTCTGGCTCTCGGATGGGTATTTCTGGGGAAGAAGCGGGCGTAATCCAGTTATTCATCCTATTGGGATGTTTTTCCCGATGTCGAAGGAGAATCTTCCATCCACCCGTAGGGGCGATGCATCCGGAGCTTACATTCGGTCGCGAGAATATAAACTTTCCGGATGCATCGCCCTTACCTGCCAAACCGGGAACCTGTCCAAATAAAATTGCCCTTACTTGCCAAACCGGGAACCTGTCCACACAAACCCTAACAAAAAGATATACTCCAGCGCCAGATCGACGCCACCGACCGCGAGATCGACAACCTCGTCTACGAACTCTTCGGCCTCACCGCCGAAGAGATCAAGATTGTGGAAGGGGAATCCCCCATCCACGCGTAGGGGCGAAGCATCTGGATAGATGTATTTCTCGTGACAGAATGTATGCACCAGATGCTTCGCCCCTACCTGCCGGGATTGAAATGAATCCATGCGATATGTCCTTGCACGCTAAACAGACTTTGTCCATACAATTCGCCATACCTGTTGTATCAGTCTTCCCATACAAATTCACTCTTACCGGTCATATAAGGTTGCTGAATAGGAATAACTCGATTTCCTGTTGGTTTATATCAATTACACAATCTGTTTTTACAAGTTTTTACGGAAACCCGCCATTTGCTGTGGTAGACTTTTTTACAGGGGAAGAATCCATATCATTCTTTCTGTAGTAGAAAAACCACTTCAATATATCAGGGAGGGATAACCATGCAAAAACGTACTACCCTTATCGGGGCTCTGGTAATTCTGTCTTTTCTGTTGTCTGCTTTTTCACTGCCCGCGATGCCACTCCAACCACGTGAGAAAGCCTTTACCGTCGGGTTCGAATTGAATTTCGATTCCCCGGATGACCTTAATAATCTGGAGATATGGCCCAGTGATGATCAGGAAGTGAACCCGGACGATGTGGTCAAAAATGGTGTGATGCGCATCAGTAAAGACCTGCATATGCAGGGAGCACGCCTGGGTGAAGGCTACGGTTACGGAAATATCCTCCACACCCGCCTGCGCGCGTCGGCCGGCACCTGTTTCCCCGTGCGGTTAATGCAGGATTCTCTGTTTGAGGGTGATGACACCAAAAATACCCAGGTTTCCGGTTGCACAGGGGATGTATTGGGCGCCATGCTTGTTCGCGATATGCCGGAACAACACCAGATGTTCGGCGGTTTCAAATTGGACGGTTCGGTACGGGTAAACCCGGATGAATGGCTGGATGTCATCTTCTGGCTTGATCCGGATGGAAAGAACGTATTTGTTTTTACCGGAAATAAAACAGAAGCGGCCTACGGTTCACTGCCTCCAAATGACGGATGGCCGGTCAAAGATATGCACCTTGCGATAGCACTCTGGGCGGATTCCCCGCGTTATTTGGAAGTGGACTTTATCCGCCAGGCGGAAGGGTCGATCACCGAATATCTTGCTGAAAACATGCTGGCATATGGTACCAATAAAGAAACAATCGATACCTTCTTGAAGGCTGATCCCCGGGCATTTCCAAAATTCTCTGAGAATCAACCGGTGACCATTGATCCTGATCAGGACGCCATGGGTATTGTGGGAACCTGGCTGGAAAACCAGCGCGAGGTATTTGGCGAGGGTGCCAGGGCCTGGAAAGATAATAACGGCGGACATTTCGGGGCCGGGGCTTTAAAGAACTTTGATGACGAAACCCAAACCCTGATCTTCAAGAACAACGGTGGGGAAAACATCTATACCCCGCTGAATACGCCGCTGGACGAATACAACGGTGATGAAGAAAAGGGCAACCAGGCGATCCTCTTTAAATTCAAGGCGGAACCGGCCTCGCCATTGTATTTTACTCTTCTCGTACCCGGCGATAATGGTCCGCTGGTGGAATTCAATGTGGATTTCTGGAATAAAGGCAAACCCTACATCACCATGATGGCGGAATTCAAGACTGATCCATGGGATGATGGACCGTTCGTGGTGGAAGACGGCAAGTGGTATTACATGTTAATGGCCATGGAAAAGAGCGGGTATTTTGTCACAAGCATCTGGGAAGACGGGAATCCGGAGAACAGGATTTCCTTCCAGGATAACCTGTCCGCACATCCGGAAGGCGACAAATATGTGAACGCTTCCTGGAAATTCTTCGTCGGATCCAACGCGGCCACCACTTTATCCATGGAAGAATACAAAGTTCTAACTTTTGATTCAGTATTGAACAAGTAACCCGCGAACCGCGGAACAGGAAATCGTGAAAGCCAAATCCTAAGGGACTTCAAGTCCCTTAGGATTTTTGTCTATCCACGCGTAGGGGCGATGCATCCGGTGCTTACATTCGGTCGCGAGCATATAAACTCTCCGGATGCATCGCCCTTACCTGCCAAGAAGAGACCTGTCCAAACAAAATTGCCCTAACCTGCCAAACCGGGACGCTTCCCTATCAATTCGCCCCTGCCTGCCAAACCGGGACGCTGTCCAATCAATTCACCCCTGCCTGCCATAACAAAATCTCTCGAACGGCAAACCCGCGCCTGAAAACCCGGCGGGATTGGGGTATAGTTAACCCGTCTGTTGACCAACCATCCGTTCGGGGGAACACATGCCAGCACCTGATGCCGTCAAACAACTTGTCCAACGCTTCGACGAACAGCACACCTCCTACCAGTCTGTCCGCTACAACGAAACCGAAACCCGCCGCGAACTGATCGATCCGCTCTTCCGTGCCCTGGGCTGGGACGTGGACAACAGCCAGCATTACGCCGAGGCGTACAAAGACGTGATCCACGAAGACGCCATCAAGATCGGCGGGGTAACCAAGGCGCCGGATTATGCCTTCCGTATTGGCGGCACGCGCAAGTTCTTCGTGGAAGCCAAAAAACCTTCGGTCAATGTACACGATGACATCACTCCCGCCTACCAGTTGCGCCGCTATGCCTGGACGGCCAAACTCCCGCTGTCCATCCTGACCGATTTTGAGGAATTTGCCGTTTATGACTGCCGGCAGAAACCGGACAGGGCGGATAAAGCCTCCACCGGACGCCTTTTTTATCTGAACTACACCGATTACGTGCCGCGTTGGGATGAGATCGCCGGTATTTTCTCGCGCGACGCCATCCTCAAAGGTTCGTTTGACCGCTACGCCGAAGAGACCCGCGGCAAGCGCGGCACCACCAGCGTGGACAGCGCCTTCCTGGCGGAGATCGAAAAATGGCGCGACCTGCTGGCGCACAACATCGCTCTGCGCAACCCAGGCCTCAGCCAGCGTGAATTGAACTACACCGTGCAGATGACGGTGGACCGCATCATCTTCCTGCGCATCTGCGAGGACCGCGGCATTGAACCGTACGGAAAATTGCAGGCGCTGCTCAACGGCAACCAGATCTATCCGCGCATGGTCAGCCTGTTCCACTATGCCGACCAGCGTTACAACTCCGGTCTGTTCCACTTCAACCCCGAAAAGGGACAACAGGACTCCCCGGATGGACTGACCCCGGTATTGCAGATCGATGACCGGACGTTGAAGGAGATCATCGGCGGGCTGTATTACCCCGAAAGCCCGTATGAGTTTTCGGTGCTGCCCGCCAACATTCTGGGGCAGGTGTATGAGCAGTTCCTGGGCAAGGTGATCCGCCTGACGCCCGGCCACCATGCCGTGGTGGAAGACAAACCCGAGGTCAAGAAAGCCGGCGGGGTGTATTACACCCCGGAATACATTGTGGCGTACATCGTCAAACACACCGTGGGGGCGTTGCTGGAGGGGAAAAAGCCCGGTGATATGGGCGCCGGACGCGGCGAACCCCTGCGCGTGCTGGACCCGGCCTGTGGATCGGGTTCGTTCCTGCTGGGGGCGTACCAGTACCTGCTGGACTGGTACCGCGACGGGTACGTGGACGCCGGTCCCGAGAAATGGTGCAAGGGGAAGAACCCCACGCTCTATCAGGGCCGGGGCGGCGAGTGGAAGCTGACCACCGCCGAGCGCAAGCGCATTCTGCTGGACCACATCTACGGCGTGGATATCGATTCGCAGGCTGTGGAGGTGACCAAGCTGTCACTGCTGCTCAAGGTGCTGGAGGGCGAGAATGACCAGACCCTGCAGAACGTATTTGATTTCCAAAAAGAGCGCGTGCTGCCCAACCTGGGCAACAATATCAAATGCGGCAACTCGTTGATCGGGCCGGATTTTTACACGCAGGGTACACAGTTGGCCCTGTTCGACGAGGAAGAGCAGTACCGCATCAACGCCTTTGACTGGCAGCGCGAGTTCGGGACGGTGTTCCAGCACAGCGGCGGCTTTGATGCCGTCATCGGCAACCCGCCGTATGTAAGGCAGGAGGGGCTGGGACGGGACAAGGAGTATTACCAGACGCATTACCGTGTGTATCACGGTATGGCTGACCTGTATTCCTATTTTATTGAAAAAGGGGTGTCTCTTACCCGGCAGGGGGGATTGTTTTCCTATATTGTGGCGAACAAATGGATGCGCGCGAATTACGGCCAGCCCCTGCGTGTCTGGTTGAAAACACAGCATCTCGAAGAGATCATCGATTTTGGCGACCTGCCGGTGTTTCCGCAGGCCACCACCTACCCCTGCATTTTGCGCATCCGCGGCGGAGCGGATCCCGATGGCCGGTTGCGGGTGACCAGTGTCACATCCCTGGATTTCGCATCCCTCGATGAGGTAGTGATGGAAACCGGCGATTCCGTTCAACGTGAAAGCCTTGATGATTCCGGCTGGTCGCTGGCGGATGAAGGGTCGCATAAGCTGCTGCAAAAATTGAAAAACAACAGCATTCCCCTGGGGGAGTATGTTGAAGGGAAGGTATATTACGGAATCAAGACCGGTTTAAATAAAGCCTTTGTGATTGATGGGGCAACCCGGCAGCGTTTGATAGCCGAGGATGCAAGGAGCGCGGAGTTGATAAAACCGTTCCTCGCCGGGCGCGATATCAAACGGTATGCTGTGCCGGTAGTGGAACGCTATTTGATACTGATCCCAAAAGGATGGACACGATTAAATTCCAGGAATGCTAAGGACGCCTGGGGTTGGTTGCGGAAAAATTACCCGGCCGTTGCCGGTCATCTTGCCCCATTCGAGGCAGCCTGCAAGAAACGTCAGGATAAGGGTGAATACTGGTGGGAATTACGTGCCTGCGATTATTACCCCGAGTTTGAGAAGCCAAAATTACTCTTACCAGATATATCATTGAGAGGGAATTTTTTGTATGACCCCTCCGGTGTCTTATTTTGTGCCAATACGGCATATATCATTCCTGTAGATGATGTTTTTCTACTGGGAGTATTAAATTCAAAACTAATATCTTTTATTTATTCAAAAATCTCATCAACATATAGAGGTGGATACCTTCGTTTTATTTATCAATATATTGAAAAAATACCTGTACGAGACAAATCATATGCACGAGAAATTTCTGATTGTATGGTTACCCTGGTTGAGCGTATGCTGGAGCTGCACAGGAAGCTCCACGCCGCCACCCTGCCGCAGCAAAAAAGCCTGCTCCAGCGCCAGATCGACGCCACCGACCGTGAGATCGACACCCTCGTCTACGAACTCTACGGCCTCACCGCCGAAGAGATCAAAATTGTGGAAGGGGAAAACAAGTAAGGGAGGTATTGATGAATGCAACGAAAGAACTTGTCAAACAAATCATACTATTTTCTAGTATATTGGCCGGGTTCTCGTTTGCCGGTGTTCTTCAATTATTGACGTTTAAAAGTACAAAGAAATTCGTATCGATGACTATTTGCAGCTTAATTGCCTCAAGTTTGATTTTGTTAACCTCGACTTTTATTGCATGTCTTCTTTTGTATAAACTTGAGTTTTACCAATTGGAAAGCGAAATACCTGCAAATTTACAATCGATTTTTGGCAAACTTGGCATGTTTGAATTAGTTCTTGTTGTTGTTGGTATGTTTCTATTTTCTATTGGTATTGGTATAAGTGGTTATATTCGGTCGAAATTTTCAGGGGTGGTTTCAACAACAATTTCAGTTATTTCATTTATTGTAATGCTATGGGGGATATTCTTTATTTTTCCATTATAGGTACTATTTAAAATTATTTTTAAAAAGGTATATATGTTCAACCTCAAACCCTAAGGGTCTTTGAGACCCTTAGGGTTTTAATCACAGGTCTGGAATAACCTGTCATTTTTTCAACTCCTTCCCGGCTGCCTCAAACGATCCATAGTTGTGATCAACCCGCTCATCTGCAGAAATTTGGCTATCGACCGATAACAGGCTAAGGCAACAACCTTCGATTGGTGGTTTGGGAAAGGATAAAACATGGGTGGATTAACCGGGGTTCGCACGATGACCGACAGCCAGGTTCAAGCCTGGTTGGGCAAATTGGGGTATGAAAATGCCGGAAAGCTGGGCATGGCTCTTTTGGATGCCGATGAAGAGGTACAAAAGGTGGTTTTCCGGAACATGTCCGGACGGGCAGCCGGGTTCCTGCGGGATGATATCGAGAAGTACAAACTCAGCCGGCCGGATGAAAAGGTGATTGCCGGGTGTGTAACCGAATTGGAGACAATGTTTTAATGGCGTTTTTTATTTTATAACCAAAATTAAACCAAACCCTTAGGGTCTCGAAAAGACCCTAAGGGTTTTAATCTCAGGTTTTATTCCGGTTCAAGGTAACGCTCACCCTTCTTCCAGTTCCTTCACCCGTTCGATCAACCGCCCCACAATAGCGGCCAGCTCGTCAACCTTCAAACCGCCCTTCGCCAGCGCGCCCAGGTCTGTGGAATGTTGTGCCCGGGCGGACGTGGTATCCGGTTTGAAACGCAAAACCCCGTCCATCTTCTCCACGCCGGATGGTGTTTTCTCCCTGCCACACACGTTGCTCATTCCACCACCTCCACCACGCAGACGGATTCCCCGGCAGCGGCATACTTCACCCGGTCAGCGGGCAGGATGATGTACGTCCCCGGCGTGTCACAACCCAGCGTCAGCGCGCCGGTTCCATCCACCAACGGCACAACCTCCACCAGCCCGTTAATATTCAACGTAACAGACACTTCATCCGGGCACTCCACCGCCACTGGAACTGTCCCATCCCCGGCAGGCACACGCACCAGCTCGCCGGTTCGCCCCAGGGCGGAAAGGCGCAGCCGCCGGGCGTATGTGCCGAAAGGCAACCCGTTTTCTTCCATGGTTTCACCGGGCTCCAGCACTAATCCGGCGGCGGTTTCCATGAAGGTTTTGATCTCTCCTGCCGCGTTTCGGATCACGATCGTCATATTGATCTCCTTTTAAATCACAAAATCCGTCAGCGCCAGGCTTGCAAACGCCAGTACCCGGCGCCGGAATAACGCCGCAGGCTCAGGCAGGTACCATACCCGCTGTTGGTTCCGCTCTGGGCCATGATGTCAGTGGCATTCCAACCCAGGTTGGATACGCCGTAACTGGTGAGTACCGTACCCACCAGAACAAGCTCATCATTATTGTTCGGGGTGGATGTGGTGGCGTGCATCAATACCACCAGCCGGGGCGCCTGTCCCAGGTTGTGGGACTTGGTGTAGGTATTGTTGTACGCCACGGCAAACCAGCCGGAATCATAGTCCGGCAGTCCCAATCCCTGCGCGGAATACGTGCTCACCGATGAGGCGTTCACATTGCTGCCGTCCCAGTAGCACTGGCCGATGAGCCGCTGGTCGGTTCCCTCCACCGGGCTGGTGTTGATCTCCAACGTGAAAGAGGAAGATCCCGGGTTGCGCCGGGCGAAAATGTACCAGGTGGCGGCAATGCCGGAGAAGCTGCCGGCAGGCAGGTCCACGTTGGCGGCTGCCTGGCACATAAACCCGCCGACCATTACGGACGGCGGATTGGTGGTCACGTAGGGCACGCGCAGCCGGTTGTCGGCCAGATATTCCAGCCGCACCCCGCTGATGAAGCGCGAAAAGAATTCGCCCAGTGTGCGCGCGTCCTCCGGTGCGGCGCCCAGGGTGAGGGCGTCCTTCCGCAGGTTGTTGTACTGGGAACTGGCGGTCGGCTGTCCGGGGGAAACATCGGCGGATGCCGGGTATTCGGGTGCGCTCATGGGTTACCTCCAGTAACTGTTGGACCAGGTCATATCCCCGGCATAGGTTTCACCGTCCACCCAGAACGACTGAATGAACAGGGTGATATCCACCGGATCGAACGAGCTGCCGGAGCTGCTCATCTGTACGGTCACCAGGGTGATATCCGGGTAGTGGATCTCGGTGGCGTAATGTCCGGCGGCATACAACCCGCTGAAGGTGCCGGAGGGCGTCAGCAGGGCGATATCCCGGTGCCGCCCCAGAAAATCCATCAGAGCGGCATACATCTCCGCGCCGCTTTCCACCCGGATGCTGTTGTCAGGGTTGGGGAGCCGGTCACCCAGCACCACCGTAAAGAAATACTTCTGGCTGTCGATGTAGGAGCCGTTGTCCTGTTTCACGGCTTCCCGTTGGACAGACACAGCCGGGCCGGATTCCTTGCTCTCATCCAGCAGGAAGCCGTACGGTTCACCGCTGTTCACGTCCGCGTGGCTGAGGGCGATATGGCAGTCGATTCCCGGCGCGGCCATCAATCCACCCCGTGGACTGGTTTGACCTGCCGTGCGGGCAGCGGACTGTCCCACCACGGCACACGTTCAGCGGCGGTTACCCGCGGCAGGCTGGCAGACGGGCTGCGTCCCGGAGGGACGGCCGCCGGGAGTTCGATCTGCCGCAGCCCGTTGAAGTTAAGCCGCCAGTGGCGGGAAGGATCGCAGATCAGGCGCAGGCGGTCGATCCAATCTCCCGGTTCGAAAGGCAAAAAGAGGGCGTATTCTGTGGGCAGGCTCATGGTTGGTTCCAACCGGCAGCGGCAGCCACTGCCGCAGTGCAGGCTGCCCGAGCCCGGCATGATGGAGTTCATCCACTCACCTAGCGTACGGACCTCGCCGGCCAGGTCCAGGCAGTCAGCGCAGTGAACACTGCCGCGTGGACCCAGCACCCAGCGGTGGGGAATGTCTTCCTCTTTAAGTCCGCCGATGGCCGGCCAAAGATTTTCCGTCAGCGGCATGCTCAGCGTATATCCCATGGGTCCATCCTCCAGCGGGTTGTCCCGGTGAACGGCAGCCTCTGCCGCCGCAATCCGTCAAGGTCACGGTTGAAGTGGTCGAGTACGGTCTCCGCCCAGCGCTGCAATAACGATGGTTCGGTGCGCCGGCTGCCGTAGCTGCGGTTTTCCACCTTGTCCACCGCGCGGAACAGGGCCGCATAACCGGCGGCGCCGTGGACGATCAGCGCATTATGTGCCGCAGGGACGGTGGTGGTTTCCTCATCATCCAGCCCGTTTACGGTGTGACCGGTGGTATAACGCACGAAAACCATCTCCCCGCTTGCCGGGCACAGGCCACCCGCGATGCGCAGTTCCAGAATCGGTTGGTCCATTTCCCGCCAGCAGCGCCATCCGGTCACCCGGTTGACGGGTTGCAGGGCTTCAGTTTTGCCGGTTTCATACGGCCAGCGCACGGCGACCACGGCAGACAGGCCGGGGAGATTGCCCAGGTCAATATCACCGGATGATGGGGTGGCAATCTCTGCGGAGTTCAGGCAGGGAAAAACCTGCGAGTATGTGGAGAGTGCCTGCCGGATGGCCTCATCCAGTATGGTTTCCGGCCAGATATCCTCCCCGGTATCCATCAGCATCCGGCTGACCCGGGTTTGCAGATCGTTGAGTGTCAGTGCCATAGCGCGGGGTGTGCCCTCCATAACCGGTCCACCTTGTCCTGCAGGGTGACGGTCTGTGCCGGCAGTACCTGTTCCGCCGAATACCGGGCGAAGGTTTCGTCGCTGCACAGGTTCATGTCAACCCCGCGGGAAGAGCAGCCGTAGTAAGATCCGTCGCCGCTGTTGGAGTGCTGCCAGAAGGTATATGCTTTCCACGGCGCGGGGATATGGGGTTCGTTTACCTGGTAGTTGGCGATCCACAGCGGATATTCCGCCCATAACGCCTCCGGTGAACCGTAATTCTTCCAGAAATCCGGACCGGTGTAGATGGCCGGTTTGACTCCCAGACGGTATTCCACAGCATTCAGGAAGCGTGACAGGCGGATAAGGGCATCACCTGGAATGCCGGAGCGTTCCTCAAAGTCGGCAGCCGGAGGCAGTTCTCCGTGATCATCTTCCAGCAGCGCACAAAAGGTATCCGCCTGTTCCAGCGGATCGCGGTCCCACACCAGATAGTGGTAGCCGCCGCGCAGGATGCCGGCGGTTTTGGCAGCCGGCCAGTTCTGGTGGAAGACTTTGTCGGCGTACAGCCGTTGGCTGACTTTGATGTAAGCGAAGCGCACACCGCTCCTGGCTGCCTTCGTCCAGTTGACATTGCCCTGCCAGGCGGACACATCCATACCGGTGATCACAGGCGTCCTTCCTTTTGACGTTTTTTCTCAGTGATGTGGCGCCCGGTGGGTGAGCCTGTCGAACCCCCGTCCGCTGAGCCCATCGAAGGGGAAGTCCGCCTGTCCACTGAGCCCATCGAAGGGGAAGTCCGCCCGCCCGCTGAGCCTGTCGAAGCGGAAGTCCGTCCACCCGCTGAGCCCGTCGAAGCGGAAGCCTGTCCGCCCGCTGAGCCCGTCGAAGCGGAAGTCCGTCCGTCCGCTGAGCCTATCGAAGGGGAAGTCCGCCCGCCCGCTGAGCCTGTCGAAGCGTACGGCAGTCCAAACGAATCCCGCGCATTATCCAGTTCAACCGGCGAAAACACGAATTTCATCCCGTTGGGCGCCAGCACAGCCAGACTGCCATCCGCGCGTTGTGTGATCCCCTTCAGGTCTTCGGGCTTGCAATTCAAGATCAGCCCGGCAAGTTTGCGATCCTGATCGTTCATTTTGTACTCTCCTTTCACGAAAAAAGTCATACCTTTCGGGTCGAAGCAGACGGGATGGTTGGACGTCCGCCTGCTCCGACCTCGCCGGAAATGGCGGGTGGTGCAATCGGGTGCATCGCCCGCGTATGGGGTCTATCCGGCCGATTTCATCCCGTTGGCCGCGTTGGAGATGGCTGTCCCCAGGATGTAGGCGGCCAGTACGGCCACCAGGTTGGTGATCTCCTCCTCGCTGACCGGGAAATCCGGCCGGTACGCCTTCAGGATGATCACAGCCAGGCCTACCAGCGCAGCCCAGAATTTGCGGGATGACAACAGCTCAATCAGTTTTTGCATCTTTTCTCCTTCTTTTTCCCCCTTTTTCAAAGGGGGCAGGGGGATTCTTTGCCCCGTTCTCCAAAGTAAGGTCCGGGGATTTCGTTGCCCTCTCCTTCCTCCCCCGGAGGGGAAGGTTGGTTGGGGAGGGACATATCTACCGTGGTTGGTTTTCCTTCTTCTTCTCCATCTTTCCCCCCCTTTTCAAAGGGGGCAGGGGGATTCGTTGCCCTCTCCTTTCTCCCCCGGAGGGGAAGTTGGGTGGGGAGGGACATATCTACCGGGATTGGTTTTCCTTCTTCTTCTCCATCTTTTGAGGACGGCTCAAAACTAACCTAGAATCGTTCCCTAAAAAATAGACAAAAAAAGT
>CAYRHB010000043.1:21712-27794 GCA_964424035.1 uncultured Leptolinea sp. | reverse complement strand
GCGCAGGTGCTGCATGTCGATGAAACCAACGGGCAGATCGTGGTGGCCTGGATTGACGCGGCAGACGGCACGCCCATACTGGATATCAAACCGTATCTTCCATGTTCCGACAGGGTAAAGGAAGTTTCAACCCCTGCCTGGAACGCACACTGGCCAGCCTGGTATGAAGAATCCGGTGAGTTTGACTGGGCGGCTGAATTTGTGAACGCCCAATAGGTTCCGGAGAATCTAAAGAAACAGGCACTCCTGCCACGCGGGAGTGCCTGTTTTATTAGCGGTCAACGCCCGGTTGTGAGGAAATTCCTTTGTCTTTATACGGGTGTTTGATCTCTTTCATTTCGGTCACAAGGTCTGCCATGTCAATCAACTCCTGCGGCGCGTACCTTCCGGTCATGATGATGTTCTGCGATAACGGTTTGTTCGCCTTCAACCAGTCCACCACCATCGAAGTATCAAGCCAGCCAAAGTTCAGGACAAGGGTGAATTCATCCAGCACGACCAGGTCATAACCGCCATTCGCGATCACGTCCCAGGCTGTGTTCCAGGCTTCCAGATTGGTTTCTTTTATGATTTCAAGATCCGGACTTTGCCAGGTACAGCCGTCTCCCAGTGGACGGATATCCACTCCCATTTTGCGTGCGGCATCGTATTCACCATAATCCGCGTCCGGGCTTTTCAGGAATTGCAGCATGCAACATCGCATCCCATGCCCCCAGGCACGCAGCATAATACCCAGGGCAGCCGTGGTCTTCCCTTTGCCATTGCCGGTATAAAGAATGATCAATCCCTTTTTATCCGGTGGTATGGTCAATACTCGATCCCCGGTTGGGCATAGATTCCTTTATCAAATGGATGGCGCACCGGTGTCATGTCTGTTACCAGGTCAGCTGCGTCTATCAACTCCTGCGGGGCGTCACGTCCGGTGATCACCAGATGCAGGTCAGCCGGTTTGTTTTCGGCCAGCCAATCCATTATTTCGCCGATTTTTAGCCATCCGAAATGAAACGCGTAGGTCATTTCATCCAGAACGATCAGATCATAATTTTGGCTGGCGATCTTTTCCTTCGCCAGTTCCCAACCATGAACTGCCCGGGCAGCCGTTTCATCCAGATTCTTTGAATCCCAGGTAAACCCGTCACCGGTGGTGTGCCATTCCAATCCCAGTTTTTTCGCCGCCTTGATCTCTCCCCACTGCCCCTTTTCGGATTTGATGAATTGAATCACGCATGTTCTCATATCGCGTCCCCAGGCACGCAGCACCATACCAAAAGCTGCGGTGGATTTCCCTTTTCCATTACCGGTATGTACGATCAACAATCCTTTACGTTCCTGTCTGGTCTTTCTCATATCCGTCCTCGTGGCCGTCACGTACGCTGACAGCCCATTCATTCCAGGGATCCCGGTATAACCGGGCTTCAACCCCAAAGACCATTCTGAAATTTTCAGGGGTCAGAACTTCTTCGGGCAAACCAGAACTGATCTGACGGCCGTTATGCATTAAAACCAGATTGTCACAATATCGGGCAGCCAGATTCAGGTCATGGATAGCCATAATTATCGACAATCCCTGCTCCCGCACCAGCCTGCGTACAAGGTCCAGCACCTGTATCTGGTGGTGGATATCCAGGCTTGTCGTTGGTTCATCAAGGATCAAAACCCGCGGTTCCTGGGCGAGCACACGGGCGATCAAGACCCTTTGGAACTCCCCACCGGATAATTTCGTCACCGGCCGGTTTTTTAACGGCAATAGATCCGCCCGGTCCAATGACTGCTCCACGATCTCTGTATCACCGGGGGTGAATGGCATGAACCATCCGCGGTGAGGAGCACGTCCCAACCGGACGACTTCCTGTACAGTCAACGGCCAGGCGGAAGATTCTTGTTGAGGAACCCAGCCCACCATCCGGGCGCGCAACTGTTTATCCATGCGGCCAGCCTGTTTGCCGGCGATCAAAGCGGTTCCACTTACCGGCTCAAGCAATCCGGCCAAGCCGCGCAACACCGTTGTTTTGCCTGATCCGTTGGGACCGATGAGGCCGACAATGGATTTCTCACGGAGTTGCAGGTTGAATCCATCGACCACCCGATGCCCGTTATATGTAAGAGAAAGGTCACTCGCAGAAATCAATATCAAAGATCACTCCTTCCCCTGCGCAGCAGGTAGAGGAAGAACGGTCCGCCGATCAACGCGGTAAATATGCCCACGGGCAGCTCCATGGGCGCCATCAGGGTTCGCGACAGGTCGTCTGCCAGTAAGAGCAGAATGCTGCCGATCAACATGGATGCGGGAATGACCACCGCGTGGCGCGACCCGACCAATCTACGGGCGATATGGGGAGATACCAGTCCAATAAAGCCGACTATTCCGCTTACAGAAACAGCCGCCGCGGTTGACAGGCTGGCTCCCGACACGATCAGAAAGCGGGCTTTACGGAGATCAAGCCCCAGAGATTCAGCACTGGATTCGCCCGCCGCAAGTGCATCGAGAGACCGTGCCATTGGCCAGGTTAAAAGAAGACCGAGCAATGCCGGCAATACTGCCTTGTACAGGTGAGACCAGCTTCGCCCGGCAAAACCACCCATCAACCAGGAAAACACTTCGTGCAATACTTCATCACTCAGAATGAGCAGCAATGACACAATGGCTGAAAGCACCGTGCTCAACGCCGCACCAGCCAGCAAGAGCGATATGGTTGACCCGTAATTGCTGGATTCGGAAATGGCATAGACCAGCATTACGGCACCGATTGCTCCCAGAAAACCGGCCGTACTCATGGAAATTGCCTGCTTATCGGGTGAAAGAATCACGGCCAGAGTCGCCCCGAGTGCTGCGCCGCCGGAGGCTCCAACCACATAGGGATCCGCCAGTGGATTGCGGAACAGGCCTTGAAATGCGGCTCCAGCCGAAGCCAGTGAACAACCACACAGTATGACCAGCAGAATGCGTGCAATCCTGAAATCCCACAGTATCGTTGTGTGGACGGTTTTCGCAGGACTGCCGGTCAGCGCAGCCAGGGTTTCCATCGGGCTGATGGCAACGGCACCCATGCCCATGCTCAATACGCCGATCAATATGACCAGAACCAAAAGTCCCGCGAAAATTAACGCCCTTTTTGTCATGACTTATTTCTCAAACTCCGGATGGAGCGTTTTAACGAAGAAATCCAACGCTTCGATGATCCGTGGGCTTGACCGGGAAACAATATTTCCATCCACAATATAGATGGAATTGTTCTTCACGGCTGTCAGATTTTGCCAGCCTTCCCGGCTGCCGATCACTTCGGCGGTCATCTGGTCACCGTGACTACTGGGTCCAATGATGAACTGTGGATCAAGCTCAATGAGCTGCTCAGCGCTGATGGTTGGATAATCTTCTTCCAGGTCTCCGAATATATTCACACCCCCGGCCATGCCTATCAGCTCCCCGACAAAAGCCGAATTGGAAGCAGACATCAATGGTTCATGCCAGACTTCATAAAAAACTGTGGGGCGTTCTTCTTCCGGTATGGCGGCAACAAATTCGGCAATCTCATCCATCCGTGCGCGCATTAGTCCCACGACGTCATCTGCCTGTTCAGTATGCCCGGTAATTTTGCCAATCAACTCAATCGATTCCAGTGTCTCCTGGACATTTTCCGGCTCACTAACAAAGACAGGAATTCCAGCTTTTTCCAGAGAATCAACCACCTCGGCCTGATGGATCGACCCGCCAATAACCAGATCGGGCTCCAGGGCAATGATGGCTTCAATACTGATTGTGTTGGCCGAAAATCCACCAACTGTCGGAAGGCTGACCACTTCTTCCGGATAATCACAATACTCTGTTCGACCTACTTCCAGTTCCCCCGCACCTATGGCAAACAATGTTTCCGTCAAAGAAGGTGCAAGTACAACGATCCTTTTAACCGGTAATTTAATGACAACATCCCGGTCAAGGTCGTCAACAAAAGAGATCTCCTCAAATTCAGGTTCGGCAGTAACGACATCGGATGCCGGTGTTGATGTTTGAATTTCAACCTGTTGTGAAATAGTTGAAGTCTGACCTGGCAGAATTTGTGTTGGTTGCGCAACAGGACTGCAGGCAGTTAAAATCAGGACAGCAATAAGGCTGAATAGAATTCTTTTTTTCATGCGGATCGAATTTCCTCTTGTATGAATGGGAAAATAAATACCCCCTGCCGTCTGGCAGAGGGTGGAAAGAGCACTGATTTCGCAGGCTGCTCCACCTCCTTTCTGCGAGGCTCGTGGAAACGCATCAAGGCGGTCGACCTGGCTCGGGCTAAAAAGCCCCTACAGTTGCGCGACAGCGCCGGACTTTTCCATCAATGTGGAGTCACCGGCATCGCCATTAAACCTACCCATCCGGGGGTTAGGTACCTTGATCATGGTTGGATTAATAAAGTTCTGTCTTTATTGTAACGGACGGCTTTTAGAATCACAAGGTAAAAATTTCAGAAAAGCTATTGATGCGTGGTGCTGGTAGTTGTGTTTTTCTTTCCACGGGTCAGTTGATATACCAGCCACCCCAACCCTATGATCACCCCTATACCTGATCCAATGGCCATCCCCTGGAACAGGTTGCCTATCGAGTAAAAGTAATACCAGCGCCAAAGCGAACCATCCGGTAGGAGGGCAACATAATATTGCTCAGTAGCCCATTCGTACTGCATCCTGTAGGCACAATCCACCGGTTCTGCGGGTAATTGATCGCGCAGTTTTTTGATATTTTCTCTGAATTGATCGCAATAATACCCATATCGCGTTCGGTTATATTCCAACCGGCTCCAGGGAGAGCCCCATTTTGCGCAACACTCATACTGTGTTCCGGAAGCTGTCTCGATGGTCACCCCTTGCCCGCTGCCGCCCAACTCAACAATCTTCACCGCCGGTTCAGGAGGAGCAGGTAATTGCATCCATTTTGTATCATCAGGATCGGGGACAATGGATGCGATGGAATACCCGATGGCGCATCCTGGAATACCCAGGATCAGACTGATCAAAAGGAACTTGCCAATAATTTTAAATATTTCTTTCATTGTTGGCTTGACCGTCCATGTATTCATCATAGCGAAAAGCCTATTGAACTTCAACAAGGTTTTGTGTAGAATAAATTTGCTAAATTATTCCGGAGGTTGACATGCCCTGGACAGACCAATTGAACGGCAATTCACTTTCCTGGCTGGAAAATTCCCGCATCCCCGAGATTCGATACATGGCCGGCCGCGATCTGTTAGGCCTGTCGGACAGTGATGCCCGGCAACAGGCTGCCCGCCAGGAATCCTACACCAGCGGCACGATCGCCCTGGTGTTATCGAAAATGGTGGGAGACGGCTACTGGCAAAAAGCCGGACCGGGTTACGGTCCAAAATACCGTTCCACTGTGTGGTCTGTTACCCTGCTGGGTCAGTTGGGGGCTGATATCCACGGTGATCCACGCGTAAAACAGGCGTGCGATTATGTTCTCAACAACGCAATGGCCAAACACGGCCAGATGAGCTACAACGGCGCGCCATCGGGCACTTTCGACTGCCTGCAGGGAAATCTATGCTGGGCGCTTTTACAACTGGGATGCACTGATCCACGCCTCGAGCTGGCGTTTGATTGGATGGCACGCAGTGTGACCGGCGATGGTATTTCCCCGGTCTCGGAAAAGAAAGCGGAGATCCGGTACTACGCCTACAAATGTGGTCCCAATTTTGCCTGTGGTGCGAACGGCAAACTCCCGTGTGCCTGGGGAGCCGCCAAAGTGATGATGGCTCTTGCCCGTCTGCCGGAACCCAAACGTACACCGATGATGAAAGAAGCCATCAGGATGGGTGTTGACCTGTTCTTAAGCATTGATCCGGTCACAGCCGATTATCCGCGGGATACCGAAGGGAAACCCAACCGGGACTGGTGGGCATTCGGCTTCCCTGTTTTTTATATTACCGATCTGCTGCAGGTGGCCGAATTTATGACCAGGCTGGGGTATGGACGGGATCCGCGCCTGCAATCCACGTTGGACCTGATCAGGCAAAAACAGGATGATCAGGGTCGTTGGAAAATGGAATACAACTATGGCAGTAAGACCTGGGGAAATTAT
>CAYRHB010000043.1:0-21682 GCA_964424035.1 uncultured Leptolinea sp. | reverse complement strand
CGAATAGTTGGTTGATTCCATTTGTGTATTTCGAGAATAGCCCGGACAATCCAATAACGGGCGTGTTTTCTTCGCTTTTTCGTAAACCTTTTGCAGAACAAATCGATTGACGGACGAGGGAATAGAAGGTCAACGATTCTATTCCAAATAAATCCGTCGTTGTATAATCGATTCCAATGCAATAATTAAAGCTGTAATAACCAGTTCTCGCACAATCAAACCTGCAACCTGCTTGGTGAATAGATGGGGCAAAAAACCAGAACCATAGAAGGGGTCCGTCAGTATCCGGGAAACAGATTTTCCATCCAACGGACCCTGGATGACATTTCAATTTGGTTCCATGGCAGGCTCTCTGTCAACGTACAGGCCCTGATCTATGCACTGAGTATCGTGCTCCTCTGGCGGTTGATCGCCTCAACCGTAATGTACCTGGCTGCCACGTATTTTCCGGTTGATCCCCTCCCCGCAAACCCGGCTTTTATCCCGCAATACACGGCATTAAAAAACAGTGGTCTGTTTGAACAAAAATACCTGCTGCCCTGGCTGCGATGGGATACGAGTTACTATCTTTCAATCGCTGCACAGGGATACAGCAATGCCGGTCAAACCGTATGGCCGCCGCTCTACCCCATGCTTATCGTACTGTTGCATTCACTGGGGCTTCACCCGCTTCATGCCGCAATGGTGATCTCTTCGCTTTCATCGGTTTTTGCCTTTTACTCTTTATACATGTTGGTGGAGGAAGAGAAATTCTGCCCTCCGCGGTTGGTTCTGCTTTACCTGGCCACTTTCCCGGTCGCATTTTATTTCTTCTCTGCATATTCTGAAGCGCTCTTCCTGGCTTTTTCTGTAGCCTGTTTCCGCGAAGCAAGAAAGGGAAATCTGTTATCTGCGGGAATATTTTCCGCGCTGGCAACCTTGACCCGTCAAATTGGACTGCTGCTCACAATCCCCCTCTTGCTTGAAGGGTTTCGGGTTTTCGACGTTCATTTCAGGCCTTTCAGCCTGCGGCGTTTAATATCTGCGATCTGCTATTCCCTGTGTCCTTCCCTGGCTTTTCTTGGTTTCAGTCTGTATGTCTATTTCTGGCTGGGGTATGGATTTCTCTGGAACCGGATGAATGTTCACGGGCACTGGTTCATCTCTTTTCCTGGATGGGTACTGGTCCAATCCATACTGGATGGATTTTCCGGGAAATATGTCTGGTATGTGACCGGCGTTCTCGATTGGATTCTAAGCCTGGTGGTGATAGTCCTGATCATCCAGGGGTTTGCGCAAAAGAAACGGCTTCCTCTTTCATATCTGGCCTATGCGGCAGCAAGCACGTTGACCATACTGATGATCGTTATGGAAAACAAGCTTCTATGCAGCATCAGCCGTTATTATCTGGTTGTTTTTCCTATTTTCATACTTCAAGCCCGGTTATGGAATGGAAAAACCTTCCGGATGATCTGGATTGCCTCATCCTTCGCCATCAATATCCTTTTATTGACCGGTTTTTATGCCGGATTCTGGATCGAATAGGTATTAATCGTCCGGTCAGGATCCGAACAGGCTGTTCCAGGTAGCCGGTCCAACAATGCCATCCACTACGAGATCATGGTCCTGCTGATATGCGCGCACAGCTTCATCCGTCATAGGACCAAACACGCCATCCGGTTCACCCACAGCTTCATAACCCAGTTCTACTAGCCGGGTTTGCAGCCTGTAAACATCATTTCCGTTAATACGCGGCTCGGTCAGGTAAAGGTTTCGGGAATATGAAACGGGGGTTGGCGTGGTTGTTGGTGGAGCGGGTGTGAACGTCACAGTTGGCGTCCGAGGAGTCGAAGTGACCGGTGATGATCCAATCTTACACGCTTGGTTGAGAGCATCTCCCGGTGGCTCACCCAATACTCCACTCATTCCCCGGATTACCACCCGTCCATCATCCCCAACGGATAAGATCAACCGTCCGTCCTGCGAAAAAGCCAGTTCCCGGATTGTTCCGGCATGATCCCACCATTGTTTCACAATTGAACCATCCCTGACATTAATGACAGAAACCTGCCCGGATCGTTCTCCCACGATCAGAAGGCATCCATCCGGAGAGAAATCAAGCCGCACAGGGAAAGAATCAAACGGCAGGTCAAAAAGCACTTGCTGTGAATTGATATCCAGAACAAGCAGGCGATTTTCCTTATTCATGGCCAACAGGCTGGCATCTGGCGCGAGCGCGGAAGCATAGACCCGGCTGGAATCCGGCGATACCTGGAATTCCCGCACCAACTCACCATCTTCCAGCCTCCATAATTTCACCGTGTCGTACCGTGTGACCATCCAGTTGCCATCCCGGCTGAACCCTCCCGGATCACCTTCTTCTTCAAATGTTTTAACAATCTGACGGGTTGATGTGTCCCACAATAGAATACGATAACCAATCGGGGACGATGGTTTGATGGTGTTAAATTTCTCCTGATTTGCCAAATACCGGCCGCCGGGATCAAATTCAAAACCGGAATATCGGGTTATGTAATTGGATTGAAAAGAATAGGATAAGGAAGCACCCATACTCCTGCCCTCTCTGTCCCATAGGTTGACCAATCCATCTGCCCCGGCAGAGATCAGGTGTTTGGTTTCAACATCATACCGGATGCGGATCACTTCACCATGATGCGCCGAGGGTATCTCTAAAATCGGATTTGCATCCGGCAATTCCTGGATTTGAATTGACCCGTTCGAAATACCCACCGCGAGTTTCTGGGCCGAACCATCATCCATCAGCCAGGCGCTGCTTGCCGTTTCGGATGGATTCCGGACCGCCGCCAGAACACCACCGCTCTCATCCAGCATTTGGACGTTCCCATTCGATGCACTCGCCAACCGGATATCGCCATCTCCGGGTTTCAATGCCATTAATGGCACTGCCGGTTTGCTGCTTGAGCCATTTTTGACGACATAATCCGAAAATAATTGTGACGTCAAAATGGACAGTTCTTCGTGTTTTGACGTACTCCAGATATGGATATTGCCGTTCATATCCAGCAGGGCAAAACGGTTGCTGCCGGGAACGAAACCAAAAACGGGGGAAAAGCCGGGGAAATCTTTAAACGTCTGTACCTGAAGGCGTCTTAATTGGTCTGTCGCCCACAATCCGACATCGGTGCGCGTTGAGAATGTGCCCGGACAATCGGGGTCATCTTCTGTGCAGGGTGGATCAATATAGGTGATATGACAGCTGACAGCAAAGACACTTCCGCTTCGGCCATCGGTTAAACACTCTCCGCTGCTCAACCTTTCACGGGTGAAATTATTGAACGATGTGTTTAGATGTTTTCCGTTCTTTACATCCCACAGGCGAACATCGCCGAAATTTGTCACTGAATGCAGGCGCAGTCCGTCAGCACTGAAATACATGGCCAGTGTCTCGGGCATATTGGTATTCCAGATACTTACTGAAGTTTTTGCCGTCATGCTGAGCCGGTATTCTCCGCTATCCACATCGAATATCTTTATGGCAGTTGTTGCCGGTAACAGGTAGCCGTTCTCATCAAATTCGGGATAGTCTTGCGCCATTGCCAGGATCTTGCCGTTGGTATTCAAGGCGATTGCGTATCCACCATCCGGGAATATCCCCAGGCTTTGCCCGGTCTTCACATCCCAGACTTCGGCAGAATATTGTGACCTGTCGACCCCCGCAAGCCTCAGACCATCTGCGCTGAATACGATTTTTGATGCCTTCACCCGGCGGTCAATCTCACGGATGATTTTCAATGTAGCTCCGTCGAGAAGGATTAATCCATTATTACCGGCTACCGCAAGGATCGACCCGTCGGGAGACCAGGCAATATCAGTAATTACACCGGTGGTTGATGGTGTATACCAGTAAAGTTTTGATACCTGATCGATGGTTTCTGGAGATATCACCCAATCCTGTTTGTCAGGGACATTGACCCCGGGCATCTGCAATACGGAGCTCGAAACAGGCAAAGCTCCATTTTTCTGGACGGGTAACGTCCCTGCCGTGGAGAAAAAAAGAACACACAGCAGGCTCAGGATTACACCATTTCTGTTCTTATTATGTAACATATCTGCCAGCATCCTCCCCGCAGCATGTTATCTGTAATAATTCGGTTATATCTATTGTACAGAATCAATCGAAAAATCAAAAACAACTCGCTATTGACTTAATAGAACATATTTATTATTATTATTGAATAAAACAATATTTCAGAACTTATGTGTCAATAATAGGAGAAGGAAATGGAAAAATCAAACTTCAGCCACATCGTCGCATGGATCGATCTGAAAAACCTCCCGTTTTATAAAGATCTCTTCCAATTCCTCGAATGGGGAATCCTGTTCGACGACCCGAACATGCTTGGCGTTGGCGACGAACACGATGGCAGTCTGTGGTTTGGCGCCGCACCCAAAGACCATGAAAACGATTACGACGGAGTGGGTGTCAACCATATCGGCATCGCCGTCAAAAAGCAGGAGGATGTGGATAAAACCGTGGAATACCTTCAAAAACGCGGCATTCCCGCCCTGTTCGAAACACCGCGGCATCGCCCGGAATTCTCCGGTCCCGGAGGAACCTATTACCAGGTGATGTTTGAAACCCCCGATCGGTTGTTGATGGAAGTCATATATACCGGTCCGAAATCAGCCTGATCAATAATTCGATTGTCTGACAGCGTTCCGGGTATTCCGGAACGCTGTTTTATTTGTGATGCATACCGAAACGGCTGAAATTTATAATACTTGCTGAACTACAAAAGATCATCATAGACAGCATTGGGGGGGGCATTTCCATTTTTCCATTCATTTTAAACTGGGAATGCAACGATTTTCTTCTTCGGTTGGCATCTCTCAACGCGCCATTGATCAATCGCCGCATGACCTCGGTGAAACCTATTTCATACAGATCCATAATAACAGAAAGCGCCACATCCTGTTCTTTTGGACCCAGTGCCGGATTGCAGTTGGTATCAATAAAGAAATAACGCCCGGATTGGTCAAGCCGCACATCGAACTTGGCGTATCCCCCCATCTTTGAGATATTGAACGCCTTTTTTACATATTCTTTCAAAAGGGGATCTTCATACCGGGCATAATGGAAAGCGGCATTCATTTCTGTCAACCATTGATCCTCAAATGTCAGGAATTGGTATTTTCTTCCCAGGTCCTTAAATACCTTTTCCGCCTGAAAGACACTTTTTTTCTTTTCCTGCAGAACAATGACCGTAACTTCCCGGCCGCTGATGAATTCTTCCACCAGAACCGGTTGTTTGTACGTGCGGATCAGATACCGCAACCGTTTTCGGAGTTGCTTTTCGTTTTCCGAAACAGCGTCTTCGGTGATCTCAACAGAACCGTGAATGGAATTCAGCTTGGAGATGAGCGGAAAACGCAGCGCCGGGTCAATGTAGTCCCGCGGTGTGGTGAAAAGCTGGAAGTTCGGTACCGGCACTCCATGCTGTTGCAACAGCTTTTTAATCACGAATTTATTCGTGTCAAGTGAAAGTCCCAGGATATCCGCCCCGGTATAAGGGATTTCCAGCAATTCGAGAACACCGGGAATAGCCGAGGCCAGGCTTTCCATTCCCTTAACCGAATCAACCAGATTTACGACCAGGTCCGGTTTATGTTTTCGCAACCAGGCAGGCAATTGGGAATTACCCGGATGCAGCATAACGTCATAACCCAATTCCTGTAAGTACTCGCCAATGACTCGCGCGTCATCCCCGGCATCTTTTTCCGTGATGAACTGTGCTTCAGTTGGAAAATACTCCCGCCTGACATCGCTAAAGATGATCCCGATATTTTTCCGGGGGATGATGTCGACCATCTGAATAATGGTGGAATCCGGCAAATCAGCCATGATTACTCCTTGCTGGCATTCATTTTACACCGGCAAGCCCTGGTAATACCGGTGACTGCCTGGTACAAATAACCGGTCATGGATACCGGTTTAAATATCCACCACAAATTTCAAGAAGAATTAAACCCGGATATCAATGATCCCGTAATAACCGCCCGCATATTCATCACGTACATCCATACCGGGATACTCCAGGGTTGTACCCTCTGCTTCCATTTCCCCCAACCTCTTTAATAGAGCCAGACCACTCTGGCTGGCGAGGGTGGTACTCTCTGAAGCCATTTCAACACGACTGTAATAGGAACCGTCGATCACAGTGGGTGTATTCGTCCGTTCCGGAGAAACATCAACCAGACCGCTGGTTCTGGGTGACCGGACCCGGTAGTCCCTGTCACCGGGAAGCACCAGCGTTATCATTTCTGGTCTGTATTCAATTCCCCCTGAAATCCGATTGATCTCCATAGCCCACCCACATGAAAACCTTCGCCATTAATTATAGTGAAGTTTATCCAACAATCGGGATTTTGTAAATTTATTCAAACCGGCGATATTCTTAAATCAATACTTAACCAAAGACACAATTGATCCTGATACCCTATCGTCCTTTTCCAATCCAACTGGACCGAGCAACTGTAGTATGATTCAATACAATGAAAACTCTGGAATCTTCCAAATCAGATTCCCTTCAATTATCCCAAACGTATCTTCCAGCGATTGTCAGTGTATTGCTTATCGGTATCACACTTTTCCTGACATATTGGCCTGTTTCAGCAGATAACTGGGCTGTCTTTTCCACAATTTTCCTTGGGATATTCATTGAAGCTGTTCCATTCTTGTTATTGGGAACCCTAGCTTCAGGTCTCCTTGAAGTATTTGTCGATCAGGACACAATCAGGCGATTAACACCTTCCTCACCGGTTTTGGGTGCCCTTATCGGATGTTTCCTGGGATTATTGTTTCCTGTATGTGAATGTGGTGTAGTTCCTCTGGTGCGGCGGTTATTCCGTAAAGGATTCCCAATTTCCGCAGGGATCGCATTTTTACTCGCAGCACCCGTAATTAATCCCATTGTGATACTTAGCACCATAACCGCTTTTGGTTTCGGCAAAATGGTTATCCTGAGAATCGGGATCACCCTGGCAACAGCCTTTTTGACAGGACTGGTTTTTTCAACTGTAAAAACCCCCTGGGAGATTTTAAAACCCACCGCCTGGATTACACCGGATACGGAAGACAATCCGGATGAGCATCATCATTGTGCTGTTTGCGAGATTCACAAGACGAAATCCGCGCATAAAATAGAAGCCGTTATACAGGTTACGCTTGAGGAGTTTTTTGAGATCGGGCGCTATCTGATTATCGGCGCTCTGTTATCAGCAGGTATGCAGACATTTATTCCACAAAACACATTATTAAGTATTGGCAATGGTCCGGTTATTTCTGTTCTGGTAATGATCTGTATGGCTGTGATCCTGTCTATTTGCTCAACAGTGGACGCATTCGTTGCGTTGGGGTTTGGAGCAACATTCAGCACCGGTTCAATCCTGGCTTTTCTAACGTTCGGCCCTATGGTTGATATTAAAAGCATCCTGCTTTTCCTGCGCATACTTAAACCACGCCCGGTAATCTATCTGGTTATTATTCCGTTTTTGTTTATTCTTTTGATCACCATATCCACCAATTATTTTCTGGTCATTTAAATGAGTAAACTTCTATTCAGATACTTCCAATCTATAATATGTATGGGCCTGGCAACAGGTTTGCTCGAAAAATGGATTAACGGGAAACTTTCATTCTTTATTAATGTCCGGTTTATACTGTTGACACTTACCGGCATCCTGCTACTGATCACAATGGCAGCAGTAGGGTTCCGTTCTGTCTTTTCAAAAAGGATTTCGGAACCACCTGGAGAAAAACAATCTTCCGTATCAACAAACGCGTTGATCATCGTGTTTTTTTTGCCAATTTTTTGCGCACTGGCCGGGCTTTCAACACCGGTGATTATCACTATGTTTCTCTTTGTCATGGTCGCAGGTTTATCCCGTCTATCTGCGATCAGCAAGGATGCATTTACAAAAAGCAATCAATATCTATCTACCTCCATTCCCTCCCTGGCAGTGATACTAATACCGGTTATCTTGTTGACTTTTGTTCCGGTCAAACCCCTATCGTCCTCTTCTTTGACCAACCGGGTTGTAAGTTTTTCGGCACCAGCCAGTGTGAGTTCCAAATCTACCACCAATATTCAGAACACACCGACAGAAAGATCCATTTTGGATTGGGTTAAACTCTTTAATCACGAATCAGATCCGTCATCTTATATATCAGAACCGGTCCATGTAATCGGGTTCGTGTTTCACGAAGATCGATTATCAGAAGGCCAATTCATGGTTGGCCGGTTTGCCATCACCTGTTGCGTGGCAGACGCGTTCGTTATTGGCATGGTGGTTGATTGGCCCCAGGCGGCATCATTGGCTGACGATACCTGGATTGAAATTGAGGGCACGATTGATATGACAACATTCAACGATGAAAAAGTCCCTCTGATCCATGCCAGTTCCATTACACCGGTTGATATACCGGAACAACCATATTTATACCCATGACAGACTTAAATAAATCAGCTGTTTTCACCATTGCCGCTTTAATGATATTGATATTGGGTGTTATCGGATTTGAATCCCTGATCCCTATTAGCGTAGTTTGCACATCACCCGCAGATTGCTCTTCTGTAGGCCCGTTTGGCACAATAATCCTTTCATTTTCGCGCCCGGTTGATGTGGACAAGATCGAGTCTCTCTGGCAAACCACACCTGAATTGCCGGGCAAATGGGAAGTCGTAGATGATCGAAATCTCCGCTGGACAGCCACAAAACCTCTGCCAAGTGAACAGGAATATTTGCTTGAATTGCATACCGGTACCGCCGGAAAATCTGGAGAACAATTGGCGGATGATTCTCGATGGAGGATCATTCTTCGTCAGCCCAAAATTCTGGGTATGGGGATGACAGAGAAAAACAAATTCGAGCTGTATGTAATGGATGTGGGTGGCAGACAGCAACCCATTCAACTGACAGACACGAATGGCGGTTTTTATGATTATTCGGTAAGCCCGAACGGGGATATGATCGCGTATTCAGTGATCAACGAAGAGCAGGGAGCTGACCTGTGGCTTATGAACCGGGATGGTTCTGATCAGAGAATCCTGCTAAAATGCGGAACAGATGTCTGCATCACACCGGAATGGTCTCCCGTTACCACTGAAATAGCCTATTCCCGAGAGAACTCAGGGGTTGCCGTAAATAGTCCCCATGGCGCGCCCCGCGTCTGGATTGTGGATTACCGAACAGGGTTGACATCATCCCTGGTTTCAGACCCGCAGGAAATTGGTTATGGAGCCAAATGGTCGCCGGATGGAGCATGGCTTTCATACTGGGATGGTGTTGACGGCGGCGTCAAGATGATCAACCGGAATACCGGCAAAAATTATCTGGTCCCCTCTTCCAGCGGCGAATCCGGCTGCTGGTTGGCGGATAGCGAACACCTGGTTTTTACAAATACACTTATTGGCCTGGGAGAATACCATAATGTTCTTCTGATGACCAAAAGGGGAGATGATTTCGTAGAAACGATAATGGGTGAAAACATTGAAGGCGGCGGGACGAATATTATTAATCCGGTCTGTAATCCCATCCAAAATTCTGTTACAGTATCGATCCAACCGAATGTAAATGTTCCCGGCAGGATTCTGGTTATCCTTGATCCGGAGAACGGGCAGAAAACCACTGTTATTGACAACCTGGCAATGACACCGGGGGCCGTTTCCTGGTCTCCCGATGGTAATAACCTTCTTTTTCAGATTTTTGAGCTGGCATCAAGCAAAACGGATACCCAGATTTGGATGTGGGATGGGCGGGAATCGCGCATGGTTTCTTCATCGGGATTTCGATTCCCGCAATGGCTGCCTTGATCGGCTGCCAATGGAATAGTTTCTTTACCTGAACCGATCCATTGACCGGCTTTCTATTTATAATAAGACGAATTACGAAAAAAGAGGTTGCAAACAATGAAAACTTATCGTCTCGCGCTCATCGGGTTCGGCAATGTTGGTCAGGGATTCGCCCAGATCCTTTCAGATTTTGGGCCCCGGTACGAGAAGGAATTCGGCGCCCGCTTTATCATCACGGCTATAAGCGACCTGCAAAAAGGCAGTCTTTATGATCCCGATGGATTGGAACCTGCGCAGTTGTTGAAGACAATTGAGAATACAGGATCATTGGAAACAATGCCAGCCCCTCACAAGGGCTGGGACGCGCTTAAAACGATAAATGAATCCAACGCTGACGTTGTAGCCGAATTAAGTTTCACCGACCTGAAAACGGGTGAACCCGCGATCAGCCATTTAAAAACAGCGCTCGGCGCCGGTAAACATGTAATCACCACAAATAAAGGGCCGGTAGCCCTGGCATACCGCGAACTGTTTGCCCTGGCAGAAGCACATAACGTACAGATTGGTGTGGAAGGCTCAGTGATGAGTGGAACGCCTTCATTGCGCATGGGAACAGAAATGCTTTCTGCAGCCGGTATCACCTGCATCCAGGGTATTGTAAACGGCACTACGAATTACATCCTTTCACAAATGGACGCGGGCGCGGCATACGCTGATGCCCTTGCTGAAGCCCAGGCAAAAGGTTATGCCGAAGCCGACCCGACAGGCGATGTGGAAGGTTTTGATGCCGCCGGTAAAGTGGTGATCATGGCCAACCTGTTGATGGGAGCCGGTATTTGCATGGACGATATCGACCGTGAAGGCATCACAAAATTGACAAAAGACGACATCGTCCGGGCAAAAGCTGCCGGAGAGCGTTGGAAACTGATCGGGAAAGTGGAAAAAACTGAAAGTGGCATTATTGCCAGTGTCAAACCAATCCGCCTTCCGGAAACCCACCCATTGGCCAATGTATCCGGCGCGACCAATGCCATTACCTACACCACTCAACTTCTGGGTGATGTCACAATTATTGGCCCCGGTGCCGGACGATTGGCTACAGGATACGCCCTGGTTGAAGATCTGCTCGCGTTGCACCGAAAAGCAGTTTGATCACCTTTTTGCGCCCGAAATTTATGGGTTAGGCCGTTTGCGCTTCTATGATTTCCAGCGCACTTCGTGCCAGGATTTGAAATTGTGACATTCTTCCTGCCTGATTTGAAAAAAAACGGGCGTATTTCACATTTCAAATACCGGGTATGGTTTTAGAATAAAGCGTAGAATAAGTAAATCCTCCTTGATATGGAAAAATCATGACATATAAGATAGCCCTGGTAACGGATAGTACCTGTGATATTCCAATGAACTGGATAAAACAATACGATATTCAGGTTGTACCGCTGACGATCGTAATGAACGAACAGAGCTACACAGATGGCGTTGATATCACTCCGGTTGAATTTTACGAACGTCTGGTTGCTGAAAACATCCGCCCCACCACATCTCAGCCGTCACCCCAATTGTTTCTTAACGCTTTCCGTCAAGCTGCAGAATCCGGAGCAGAGCAAATCCTGGTTGTCACGATTTCCAGTGCCATGAGTGGAACGATCGAAGCCGCCCGCCAGGCTGCCGCCAGTTCACCCATTCCCGTCACAATCTGGGATGGAAAGTCAAATTCTATGGGTATCGGCTGGCAGGTCATGGCCGCTGCCCGGGCGCAGGAAGATGGCGGTGGATTACCGGAAATGCTGGAGGCGGCAAAAAAAGCCCTGGGCAGTATGACCTATTACATCTCACTGGATACGATCGAATACCTGGCACATGGCGGTCGGATTGCTGACGCGGCGCGATTTTTAAACTCATTACTGCGTATCAAACCTCTCATCTATGTGAAACACGATACCGGTACGGTAGGAGCTGCCATTCCATCCCGCTCCCGCCGGGCAGCCATTGAAGACCTCTATAAGGAATTCTTCCGTCACATCGATACCTCGTTGCCAATGCATATTACCGTGCTTCACAACAACGCCCTGCCGGAAGCGAAGGATCTGATGGAACGCGTTGTCCGTGATTTCTCCCCGAAAGAGATCTTCATCTCCATTGTGTCCCCGGTGCTGGGTGTGCACACCGGACCCAAAGCGCTGGCGCTGTGTGGATACACTGGTTGATCAAAAGTACGCATCAAAATTCAACATCTGGTAAACGCGGTCTTAGATTGGAGTAAAATCCATGACCATTCTGGCTGTTTACACCCATACCAACCTGGTTTCCCATGATTGGCGCCGTCTGGCAGATTTTTATGTGCAGGCTTTTGGATGTCTCCTCCTCCAGCCGGAACGTGATCTAAAGGGTGACGCTTTGGAAAAGGGTACCGGCGTCCCCGGCGCGCATATCACCGGAGCTCATTTGCGCCTTCCCGGACACGGCGATTCTGGTCCAACCCTCGAGCTCTTCTCTTATGACACTCTGAGTGAAGAAGGGGAAAAACGGATAAACCGGCCCGGATGGTGCCATATTGCCTTCCGAGTGGAAAATGTTCCCGAAGCTGTCAGAGAAGCAACTACACTTGGCGCTTCTCTCGTGGGCAGCGTGGTGACCACACCTGTGGGAACGGATAAATCTGTTACCTGGTGTTACATGACCGATCCGGAAGGGAATATCTTCGAATTACAGACAGCCATTCAATGATCCGGATCATTACGGCACATTATTGATGTCAATGTTCTGGATTGTTATTTGTCGGGACACCTGAAAAAACCGGACTTCAATTACAGTATGATAGGTCGCATGGAGGAATTATGACCATCGATCAAGCATTTAACGCATCCACGCCGACCTATGATGATTGGATGAGCCGTGCCCTGCTCGGTTATTCCGATCTTTTTAGCACAGCAGTTCAGATCATACCTTTCGAAAGGGACGCGCCACTGCGGGTTCTGGATCTCGGGGCTGGTACCGGTTCATTCGCGCACCACGTCCTAAATGCCTTCCCCAACGCGGAATTCGTGTTGATGGATGTGGCTGACCGCATGCTGGATGCCGCACGTGAACGGTTTGCCGGAATGGGGAACCGCATCCGGTTTGAAGTTGCCGATTACCGGGAGATTTCGGGGTTTGATACGTATGATCTAATCGTTTCCAGCCTGTCCATTCACCACCTCACGGATCCGGAAAAAAAGTCGCTTTTCAAGACAGTTTATGGATTGCTCAAAGAACAGGGAGCATTCATTAATATCGACCAGATACGTGGAGAAACACCCACCCTGCGCAGCCTGAATTGGAATCGCTGGTTAAAACATGTACATTCTTCCGGGGCTACGGAAGACCAGATCAAAGCCAGTATTGAGCGGCGCACAACCTATGATAAAGACGCTTTGCTCAGTGACCAACTCGAGTGGTTAAAACAGGCCGGGTTCTCCAGTGTGGATATTGTCTATAAAAACTTCTTCCTTGGCGTATTTCTGGGGCTAAAAGGTGACATCGCTGATCCTGAAAACACCTTAAGATTCAACTATGGTCACATCTGAAAAATAGGCGCAAACCCGGATTGCCAATAGACCAACTTTTAGGCAGTAGAGTTGGTAAAATCGTATCAATATGGAATATACCTTCGATAACACGGCACTCGATACCCTGCCTGAAGGCTTTCACCAGACCGGTGAATTCAAGCTGAAAAACAATACCCGCATGATGATCATGTTGAACATTGCCGGGTTTGGATTGCTTCTCGCGGCTGCCCTTTTCCTGGAGAGATATATAATTCTTACCCGCCGGGGATTTTCCAGCTCGATCCTCGCGTTTGAAGTCGAAAACCTGGCGCAGGTCGGGCTATTTGTTCTTTACCTGATCATTGATTTTTTGATTCTAGTCATATTACATGAAGGTGTTCACGGCGTCTGCTTCTGGTTGATCACCCGCCGCCGTCCGGTTTTCGCGCTGGGACCCGGGTATGCGTACGCCGCCGCTCCGGGCGTTTATATCAAAAAGAACCCGTACCTGGTTACAGCCATCAGCCCATTGATCATTCTTACCATACTGGGGCTGCTGCTCATTCCGGTCATTCCCGGCAGTCTGCTTTTCCATGTTTCTTTTATTACATTGATGAATATCGCCGGCGCAGTAGGTGATCTCTGGGTAGTTGGCGGTCTGCTATTTAAACGGTCACCTGTTTTCGTTCAGGACAATGGGGACTGTGTGACCATGTTCCAAAAGTCCAATTAACGGGATTTCCTTTTTCGACCTCGCGCCCGTCATTTTGGCCATTTCATAATGTGATACTTTCACCCGGAGCCATGACCAGTACCCTGGTGAGGGTTTGCGTTTCCACTTCCTTACCCCAGGCAATCGGATCCTGCTTTAATAAAGGAAAGGTGTTGTAATGGATGGGAATGACGAGTCCCGGTTGGATCAATTTGACCGCCCGCAGCGCGTCTTCGGGACCCATGGTGTAATTATCTCCAATGGGAAGCGCGGCCACATCAATTCCCTCTTCACCGATCAACTGCATATCGCCAAATAATCCTGTATCTCCAGCCAGATAGATCTTTTTGCCATTTTCCTTCAGGGTGATCAGGAAACCACCGGGATTTCCTCCACAAGAACCATCCGGAAGGGCTGAACCGTGCAGCGCATAGGTCATCTTTACATAGCCAAATGGATGATGGAATCCCCCGCCCAGATGTTGACCATGCACTTTCAAGCCTTTTTTGCCAAACCACCGGCAAATTTCATCGTTGCTGATAATGACAGCCCCGGTTTTTTCGGCGATTTTTCCCGCGTCTCCAACATGATCGCCATGCCCATGAGTGATCAGGATGAAATCAGTCTTTGAGTCATCAGGAATATAACTCGCCGCCGGATTGCCGGTAATGAATGGATCAACGAGGATCTTGTAACCGCCGGTTTCCAACATGAAAGCAGCATGTCCAAGCCATGTTAAAGTTGCCATGTCTCATTTCTCCCTTTTCTGTTCATTTCAGAACGTGTGATACCCCTTAGTTCAATCTACGTATATAGTTTAACCCAGTATTAACCTGTTGTAAGCCTGTATGACCCGTTATATTTGTATATAATGTATGGAAGAAAAGTGAAGGGTGAAATGAATTTTTTACTTGATCCGAATATCTCTTATTTGATCCTGGTTTCAGGTTTTGTAATGGCCGTACTAGCCCTGTTTTCGCCAGGTACCGGCCTGCTTGAAGCCGGGGCTGTGCTGGCAATCGTTATTGCCGGTTTCTCCGTGGCAAATTTACCCATCAACTGGTGGGCACTGGCTTTGTTGATCATTGGAGTATTCCCGTTTCTTATCGCCCTCAGAAAATCTCAAAAATTGATCTACCTGGCGATCAGTATTCTGGCGCTTATCATCGGGTCAGTTTTTCTATTCCGCCTGGATTCCGGAAAACCGGCTGTCGACCCATACCTCGCAGGTATCGTATCCATTCTTGTCATTGGTTTTATGTGGATCATTGCCACCCGCGGAATTGAAGCCATGCAATTAAAACCATTAAACCGCCTCGGAAATCTGGAAGATCAGGTAGGAAAAACCCGGTCGGAGGTTTACCTGACGGGGACGGTCTATATCCAGAACGAAGAGTGGAGTGCGCGTTCGAAGGAACCTATTCCGGCTGATACTCTGGTAAAGGTGGTCGGCAAGGATGGATTTACCGTAGAAGTTGAACCACTTACCGATGAAAACGTATCTGTCGAAAAAATTCAAAAATAAAGCCATATCCAAAAGGAGAGAGTCATGGATGCTGCTGTAACCCCTGTTTTATGCTTGATCGGATTTGTCATCGTCATCGCCATTTTTTTCCTCTCGTCGGCGATCAAAGTTGTACCGGAATACCAACGCCTTGTGGTTTTTCGATTGGGCCGATGTATCGGTGATAAAGGACCGGGTTTGATTTTGCTCATCCCCATTATCGACCGGGCTGTGCGAGTGGATTTGCGCGAGCAGGTGCGCGAAATCCCCCAGCAAACATCCATCACCAAGGACAACGCACCCATTTCAATCGATTTTCTCTGGTACTTCAAATTGATTGACCCCACAGAAAGCGTGCTCCAGGTTGGTAATTTTGAAGCCGCGGCACAAGGCCTGGCCACCACCACATTACGTTCCGTTATTGGCGGCATCCCACTGGATGATGTACTCTCGGAACGTGAGACAATCAACACCAAGCTGCGCACCCGCCTCGATGAAGTTACCGAACGGTGGGGAGTAAAAGTAACCAATGTGGAAATTCGCGAGATCATCCCGCCACGGGATGTACAGGATGCGATGAACAGGCAGTTGACCGCCGAACGTACTCGCCGCGCTGTGGTTACCGAATCAGAAGGTACCCGGGTTGCCGCCGTTAATGTGGCATCTGGTGAGAAGGAAGCTGCCATCCTGCGGGCTGAGGGTGAAAAACAAGCTGTAATTCTCCGGGCGGAAGGTGAACTGCAATCGCAGCAATTGCGCGCTGAAGGTTATGCCGTCGCTCTTTCAAAGATCGATGCCACCGCGAACAAGATTGCCCAGAACACCGTCACCCTTCAGTACTTTGATACCCTCAAGACAATGTCTGCCAACCCGGCAACCAAGTACATATTCCCCATGGAATTCACCAATATGCTTTCGAATTTCGTTAAAGGTGTGAATCCCAAGGCTTGATCTTTACCATTTCACCGGCCAGGCTTCGAGACCTGAACGCCCTTCGCAAATTAGAGAAAGTGGTGTTCAAAAAAGATGCCTGGCCGGTGATTGACATTCTGGCTGCATTGCTTTTTCCAGGGGGAATTCACTACAAGGCAGAAGTAGACGGCCGGATGATAGGTTTTATCACCGCCGAAAATAATCTTTTTGAAAATGCCAGCTGGGTTACCACTGTTGGAGTTATGCCTGAATACAGGAACCAGGGAGTGGGACGGTCATTAATGGACATGGTGGAAAAGCGGGCAAATCGCCCCGTCATCAAATTATGTGTCCGCAAATCAAATACCGGTGCGATCAGTTTATACGACAGGCTGGGTTATCAGATCAGAGAAACCCGCCGTAGATATTATTCTGACGGAGAAGATGCTTTTGTCATGGTCAAATTCTTAAAAGTTAGA
Source organism: uncultured Leptolinea sp. (assembly GCA_964424035.1). Lineage (GTDB taxonomy): Bacteria > Chloroflexota > Anaerolineae > Anaerolineales > Anaerolineaceae > Leptolinea. Next base: position 4,736 of record CAYRHB010000043.1, on the reverse strand, counting down.
GAAGGTCCTCATCCTGATCTGTAGGTTCATCTTCGTGGATGGGAACAAGGCGGCTGACACGTTCAACCAACGTTTCTAGTGTGAAAGGCTTTGTAATAAAATCATTGGCGCCCAGTAGTTTTGCAGCCTGTACCACATCGCTGGATCCAATGGTTGTCAGCATGATTACCGGGAGGTTGCACAATTCCGGTTCAGACCGAATATCTTTTAAAAAAGATATTCCATTCTGCTCCGGAAGCATATAGTCTAAAAGCAGAAGGTCTGTTGTTTCTTTAAACAGTTCTTTTAGACCGTTTTTTGTATCCTCAGCTATGACAACTTCATACCCTTGATTTTTAAGGGTTAATTTTGCTATTCGGGCGATTGTCGGGTCATCATCAATGACGAGGACTCGCGGTGTACGCATAAACGGCCATCCATTTACTGCATGATCTTCAACTCAAAACAGGGGCGAATCTCTCCTATTTCCAGTCTACGCCAGTTAGTGAGCTTTTGAATATAGAAACCTGGAAGTTCATTCAATTTTTCTGACGAGATCAACCCCATTTGACGCAGGATTTCCAATCCAACCAGTCCGCGGGAACGGTCATTCACATCTCCGTCAGCGATCTTTAATGCAATTCCCATACCAGGATTACCTTCCCGCGCAGGTATTCCAAAAACCTGGTAACCTTCTGCACCTGTTTTGGTCAAAATGGTTCCGCCGGTTTTTTCCATAAAAAGTGTATCAAACCGTCCAGGACCAGCCACCATGAACGGCGAGCCTGTCATTCCTTCGAATATCTTTTTACAGGCTGCCTGACGGGATGGCGGCATTCCCTGTGGATCACTCAGCCGGGCCATACCCAGGGCGGCATTAAACAGGGGCATCGCAAATGTGGGAGCCGAACACCCGTCCAGACCAAGATCAATTTTGTTCACCGGAATATCACAGAATTCTGAAAGAACGCGAAGAATGTTTTTTTGAACCGGTGAATCCAATTCAAGATAGGTTTCAAGAGATTGCCCCAGCATTCTGGCGCAGGCTAGCATTCCGGTGTGTTTGCCGGAACAATTGTGGCGGTTGGGTGTGGGTTTTTCACCCCGAAGCAGCATGGCATCCGCTGTCTGCCTGTGTAGAGGGAGATGAACCCCGCATTGCAGGTTGGTTTCAGATATTCCAATGCGTGCCTGCAATTTCTGCAGCGCAGCAAAATGCTCATCAGTTCCGGAATGTGAAGCGCAAATCAGACCAATCTCAGCGCTGGAAAATCCATACTCCTGATCGCCGCCCATCTCAATAAATGGAAGGGCTTGAAATGGTTTGGAGGATGACCGCATGAAGGAAATGGCATACGGATCACCATATGTAGCCATGATCTGACCCCGGCTGTTCACAACAGCGGCTGCGCCATAATGGATCGATTCAACGATCTGCCCGCGGGTTACTTCCACCATTTCTCTATACCAGGAACTCATGCTCACTCCTCGGTTTCTGCTCTTGATGGGAAATATTTATGCGCATAATACTGGAATAATCCCCATTTCAACCGGTCGGTATACTGCTCTTTCAGATCAACGGGGAAATCAAAGCTATTCAACAAGCCTGACACGAGGGAAGCTGTATCTTCCGGTTGGGCGGATTTCTCCCCCAGGGTTTTGATCTTGGTGTCAACTGTTTTCAGCCATTTGATCAATGCGGGGATCTTGCCTGATGTGGTTAATCCACCACGCCCGCTGACCAGTTTGTATCCGGCATAGCGTTTTGAAGCCAGTTCTTCCAGCGATGCCATCCATGAAACCAAATCGGCATTAGCCAGGAAAGGCGGTTGGTCCACGGGTAATGTATCGCCAACGAAGAGAATTTTTTCTTCCGGAATTTCCACCCAGCATGACCCGGCCATCGGCCCGGGATGGTGCTCCACGATCAATGAACTTCCATCAGGGTAGAGGGAAATGGAATGGTCGAATGTGATATCCGGGGGAGCCCAGCGGACAGTTCCCAGATTGTTGCTCTGTTCCCAGTCAGCACCTGTTCCCAGATGTTGATTTTTAAACGTTAATGGCCGCGTACGGAATGCCGTTGCCGTCGCTTCATGTGCGATCAATGTGGCTTCCATGGCACGCGACCCCAGAGTCCTGTCGTAATGCGCGTCGAGATTGATGAGCACCCTTTCACCACCGGCTGCCAGGTTCACAAGGGAGGCTCTCCACGAACGAATATCCTCGCTGCGGAAGGGAGAATCAATTAAAACCTGGCCTTGCGACCAGGGGATAGCAGCTATGGTGACACCGGCGAATCCATTCTCAATAAATACACTTCGGGCAATCTCTTCCATTAATGCTCCAATAAAAAATTAGATGGTCTCTTTTGCAAGAGGCAGAGTCAGGACAAAGCGGCTGCCTTTTCCACGGGTACTTTCCACCCAGATTTTTCCTCCGTGGGCTTCAACAGCCAACCGGCAGAATGCCAATCCCAATCCCAATCCTTTGGGGGCATTCTCACTCTCCAATCTTACATATTTATCAAAGATCGTCATCGCGCTTTCCGGTGGAATACCAGGACCGGAATCTTGTACCCAAAGCTCGACTTGATCATTTTTCTGCTTGCATCCCAATTGGATCTCTCCACCGTTGGGGGTGAATTTATTCGCATTTTCTAGAAGATTAATGACCACCCGGCGAATCATATCCACATCAATATAGAGAAAGATCGGATCATCCGGCAAGGTCAAAACTGCCTTCTGTGTTTTCGTCTCAATATTCGGATTAACAACTTCAAGCGATTCATTCAAAAGAGAGCGGACTTCTGTGATCTTGGGTTTCATGATGGATTGTCCGGCTTCGAGCCGGTTTATATCCAATAACGCGCTGATCAAACGCTGCATCCGTTCGGCAGACCGGTATGCGATCTGTATCAATCCGGCCGTTGAGGATGAAAGATCCGCCTGTGACGCCAGCATGATATCCAGGCTGGAAATTACATTGGCCAGCGGTGACCGCAAATCATGGTAGATCATGGCAGAAAGATCTTCCCTCATGCGGTCAAGTTCTTTCCGTTCACTCAAATCCCGGAATATCCATTGCATCATATCCACGTCGTCTATGTTCTCACGGCGGATGTGTACCATGACAGGGATAAGATTGCCATTCCGCAGTACCATTTTTGATTCAAATTTAACTGCCATGCCTGCCGAAAGATGAGTTTGCTCATCCTGGATCACAGACCGGTCACGGGTTTGCATCTCAAACAAAGAACGGCCGATCAACTCAACCGGTTGGAAACCCGTCACGCTGCTTGCCTGACGGTTGGCTTCCAGTATTTCGCCATCCATATCCGTGACAAATATGGGATCAATACTGTCATCAAACAACTCGCGATAACGGCGGTTGGCAGCCTCCAACGAATTGAATAACCGGGCGTTCCCGATGGATGTTCCACACAGGTCTGCCACACCTTTAAGGAGATTGAATTCATGCGAATTGAAGAAACCGGGTTTGGGATGAACAATGGTTAAGATCCCCACCACGTTATCACGCTGCTTTAATGGGAAGCAAACAGCCGATTTGGATCCGGTCTTTTCAGGGGAATCATCCTGCCGCCGCATCCATCGGGGATCCTTGCTGGTATCCGAAATCAGAACGGATTCTCCTTCATTTAATACCCAACCGGCCAGTCCGCTTTTTACGGTTTCCCACAATTGGTCAGACCGGTGGGCCATGATCTTGCCTTCCACCATGATAGCAGCATCGATCGGCTTTTTCCGGTCATCCAGAATGATTAGACTGGCACGTTCTGCGCCAATACTTCCGGCAGAAAGCACAAGTACCCGTTCAAGAACGGTATGCAGATCCAGGGCGGCTGTCAATTCGCGGCTGATTTCCAGCAGCAAATTATCCGGTTGCTGTGAGAGATCCTGATTTTGTTCCATAAGATAGTTTTTGTCCGGTCCGTGAACCAGTCAATAATATGAGGTTACACGAGTATAGCATATGCAAGATTTATTCCAATTAAAAAAGGGCTGTCTCCACAATTCGAAGAGCTTCCCTGATTTCTTCCATATCCTGGATTGCGGTATCCGGATCACCGGTAAGGTCTTGTATGGCTGTCTGGATCAACCCTTCCAGTTTCTCCGAAGCATCCTTGTTCTTCTCCAGAATATATGGGCGGAAATTGTCAAACTGCGTTTTTAATTCGGCCAGAGCGTTGCGCGCCTCCATCCCGTTTTTTTGTTCGATCATCAATTCTGTAATGACAACCTGCTCTTTCATTTTTAAGAGGAAAATATGTTTGTTGGCTCTTTCCAATTCTGCTGACGCTTTCAAGTAGCGGATCTCCATCTCCTGCTGACGTAAGCGGGTGGTAGAAAGATCGGATTGGATTTGATTGGAGGAAACCGTTGCTTCCGTTTTCGTGGTTTCTTTTTGGGCCAGCTGATCTTGAAGGGGCAATACCTGCAGGGAATAACTGAGGACAAACCCAAGAACCAGGCTGAAGAAAACCGCAGCTCCGGTCAACAGCCACCAGATTCCGGGTCTTTCGCCTGTTGCGTTCGGCGTGGAAACCACTTCCTGATTTTTCTCTGCAGGACGTTCTTTCCCTGGATCCACCACTTCAGGTGATACTGTCTTCCCTTTTCCGGATTTTGTCGTATGACCGGTCTGAACGGACCAGGTTTTTTCCACAATATCAGCCGTAGTTTTCTTTGCAGGCATCAAATTCTCCGTGTTTTTTCTAGAACTAATTAAACTATTCA
>CAYRHB010000042.1:0-27949 GCA_964424035.1 uncultured Leptolinea sp. | reverse complement strand
GACTCAAGTATATTGTTATGTTTCTTAATTTTACAGAAAATATTTTAGAGCAACACAGGTTTAACAAATTTGAAACAATTTGTTATTAGCTTGTAAAAAAGGAGGTATCTTAAATTGATATCCAGAATAATTTAAGAAATATACCTTTTTTAAATGTATTTAATGAACATCCCAAACAGAGAAGTCTATAATATTTATAAGATTTGAAATAAAAGCCCAAAAAGTGATAAAATTTCTCGGCATTTTCTCGTGGGGATGTGCTGGAATTGGCAGACAGGCATGACTTAGGATCATGTGTCGAAAGGCGTAAGGGTTCAAGTCCCTTCATCCCCACTGTTACCTCAATATTTATAAAAGGAACGTACCTTTGAAACTTGAAACCACCCCCCGTGATGACCATCAGGTCAATGTAGTTGCGGAATTTGAAAATTCCGATCTTGAAGCCTACATGCATAAAGCCGCCCGCCGGATTGCCGAACGGTCAAAAATCCCCGGGTTCCGTCCCGGTAAAGCACCCTACTCCGTTGTGCTCCGCATGTATGGTGACGAAGCTGTCCGTGAACAGGCAATCGAGATTCTTGTTGACGACAAATACCCCGCCATTTTGGATGAAGCCAAAATTGAAGCATCCGGCGCCGGAAAGTTGGATGACATTATCAGTACTGATCCACCGAAATTCTCATTCATCATTCCACTGTCCCCGGTCGTAGAAATGGGTGATCTGGCATCTGTAAAAAAGGATTACGTTGAACCCGTCATATCTGATGATCAGGTTGATGAAGCCATAAAACGGGTGCTCAGCAGCTACGCCACGCCTACCGATGTAGAACGCCCCGCACAGGAAGGCGACCTGGTCAACATGGAACTTTCGGCTGATTATGTCAAGGTTCCTGAAGGTGAAGAAAAATCCTTCATCGCAAAGACACCCCACCAGGCTATTATCGGCGAGAATGACATGCGCAAAGAAACCTGGCCGTTTGAAGATTTTTCCAAAAACCTCATTGGCCTGAAATCCGGTGAAACGAAGACCTTCACGCATGCTTATCCCAAAGATGATCCCGTAGAAAAACTTCAAGGGTAAAAGCTGGTATTCACAGTAGTATTTAAATCGGTTCAAGAACTGATTTTACCGGAATTGAATGAAGAATTCGTCATGAAGATCGGCCAGTTCCAGACTGTTGATGATTTCAAAGCCTATATGCGCCGCCGTATGGAAGCGGATGCCCGGACAGAATATGACAATGCCTATTTCGATGACCTGCTTGACCAGATGGTTGGGCTGTGCTCATTCAAATACGCTCCACATATGCTGGATGAAGAGATCCACTCCGTACAGCATTCCCTGCAGGACACCCTCGCCCAGCAGCGTATGGATTTGGACACCTATCTTAAAGTCCGGAAATTGACCATGGAAGATCTGACCGAACAGGAATTGAAGCCCATGGCAGTCAAACGCCTGCAACGGTCACTGCTTGTCACTGAGATCAGCAAGAATGAGGATCTAAAACCCAGTGATGAAGAGCTGGAAAGTTCCTTCCACCAGACAGTCAACGAGATCAGCATGTCTTATGACCCGAAGGATATGAAAAAGAATTTCTCCAATAAGAATTTCAGCCAGGCTGTCGCCTTTGAAGCGGCAAACCGGGCTATGAATCGTAAAGTGTTGGAACATTTGCGGGATATGGCTTCAGGGAAATCAGCTTCGATGAAATCAAAAGAAAAACCAGCTGAAGGTGAAACCAAACCGAAGAAGGCGTCCCGTGCCAAAAAAGCCAGTACCGAGGAGACGGAGTCAGCCGCCTGAGTACCGGTTGTTTGTTCTCTAAAGGAGACCGAATGAATAATTCAACCTTCAGTTCTGTGATCCCGATGGTGATTGAATCTTCAGGCCGCGGGGAACGCGCTTATGACATCTATTCCCTGCTCCTGAAAGAGCGGATCATCTTCCTGGGAACACCCATTGACGAGCAGGTCGCAAATCTGATCGTTGCCCAATTGCTGTACCTGAGCCATGAAGATCCCGACAAGAGTATCCAGATGTATATCAATTCTCCTGGCGGGCAGATCTACGCAGGACTGGCGATTCTGGACACAATGAAAATGATCCCCAACAAAATCAGTACGGTTGCTGTGGGCGTAACAGCCTCCTTCGGTACCGTACTTCTGGCAGCCGGGACCAAAGGTCAACGCTTTGCCCTGCCCCATGCCACCATCCATATGCATCAACCCCTCGGTGGGGCTCAGGGACAGGCATCCGATATTGAGATTCAGGCCAAAGAGATCCTGCGGTTGAAATCCCGTCTCAATGAGATCATGGCAAATGCCACCGGCCAACCGTTGGATGTTATTGAGCGTGACACAGAACGCGATTACTATCTGGACGCGCAGGCTGCTGTGGATTACGGCCTCGTTGATAAGATATTGGAATCCCCGCAGAAATAATTGCACATCCGAATTACAATAAAGGCCGGTGGTTGTACACCGGTCTTTATTTCATTATTAATAGGGAGTTCAGATGCTTCATTCACTTACACCGGCAATCCGCGGATTGATACTTGATATGGATGGTGTTCTATATAAAGGGCATGAACCAATTGGCGATCTGCCGGCGTTGTTCGCCGGAATTAAAAGCCGGGGGCTACAGGTAATTCTGGCCACAAATAATGCCATCCGCAATATTGATGAACATCGTGAAAGGATGTTGTCTTTCGGGGTTGAGCTTGAACCGTGGCAGGTGATCAATTCTATGCAGGTTGTGATCGCCCTTCTCAAACGTAAATTTCCGGATGGAGGACCCATCTACGCTGTTGTCAGCCCGTCAACGATTGCTGCCATGGAAGAAGCCGGCTATTACATTGATGAAACGAATGCACAGGCGGTTGTTGTCGGTCTTGACCGCCATGTTACCTATGAAAAGCTGGAAATCGCTACGTTGCTGGTCCGATCCGGCCGGATGTATATCGGAACAAATCCCGATGCATCCTTTCCAACACCCCGTGGATTGATACCGGGCGCCGGTTCGATCATCGCATCGGTGACCACGGCATCAGGGGTAGAACCGAGATTTGCAGGAAAACCTGAACCGGCCATGTATGAGATCTGTATGGAACGTTTGGGCACGACTCCGGAAACCACCCTGGCCATAGGTGATCGCCTGGATACTGATATTCTGGGAGGGACACGTGCCGGCTGCCGCACAGGTCTGGTGATGAGTGGTGTTACAACAGAGGAAGAACTGGCAGTCTGGAAACCGAAACCGGATCTGATCGCGGATGATCTTTGGGAAATGCTGGGAATCTCGGGATAATGACCCTGCCATTGATCTACGATTTTGACCGTGACGGTATGAAAGATCTGCTATCCGGTTGGAAACAACCGGCATTCCGGGTCAATCAGATTTGGGATGGTTTGTATCGCAACCTGAAATCAACTCCATCAGAGTGGAGCAACCTACCATCAAACCTTAAATCACTTTTATCTGAGAAAGTACGGTTTTTGGGCCTTGATCCGGTTGATGAGTTGCGGTCATCAGACGAACATACTGTCAAGACTCTATTTAACACATACGATGGCTACGCGGTTGAAGCTGTCTTGATGAAATATGACCAACGCCGGACACTTTGCATTTCCACACAGGCAGGATGTGCCATGGGATGCGTTTTCTGCGCCACCTGTCAGATGGGATTTTTTCGTATTATTACCAGCGGAGAGATCGTTGAACAGGTGTTATATTATGCGCGCTTGTTGAAAAAGGATGATGAAACAGTTACCAACATCGTGGTCATGGGCATGGGTGAACCTTTCCATAACTATGAACACACGCTTGAAGCTATTGACCGTCTCAATGACCAGCGTGGATTCAATCTGGGCGCCAGACGCTTTACGATTTCGACCGTCGGCTTGATCCCCATGATCCAGGAATTTGCCGCAGAGAAACGCCAGGTCAATCTGGCGATCAGCCTGCATGCGGCAAATAACAGCCTCAGATCACGATTATTACCCATTAACAAGAAGTACCCTCTGGAAGAACTGATCCCGGCCTGCCGGGAATATGTGGAAACCACCGGAAGGCGATTGACTTTTGAATGGGCGCTCATCCGGGATGTAAACGATCGTCCACAGGATACCCGGGAATTGATTGAGCTGGTACGCGGAATGAATTGCCACATCAATGTTATACCGTTGAATCCCACCCATGCCTATGCGGGAAAAGCGACGGATTCAGTCCGAGCCCGGGAATTCGCAGACGAATTGAACAACGCGGGGATTCCCTGCACAGTCCGTCTGCGCCGGGGAATCGATATTCAGGCAGGCTGCGGACAACTGGCAGGGAAACATCTAATTTCCGGCTAATTCCTTTTTCAGTCATCCCGGCGGTGGCGAATCTGTAAGGTATAATTCGCTCCCGTGGCAGACATATTTTCGAATTGGATTAATGGTCTTGAACGCACCCGCAGGCAAACCTTCGGGCGCATCAGTTCGCTTCTGGGAACAAGCGAAATTACCGATGAGACCTGGGATGATCTGGAAGCAGCGTTGATCCAGGCGGATATGGGAATTCCTACAACTCAATCGGTCATCGATTCCTTGCGGGAAGCGGTTGATAAAGAAGGCCTCACCCGGGCGGATGAACTTCAATCTGTGCTTCGCGAGGAACTCATCAAAAGGTTGGACCCTGTTCCGGATGAACCTGTCGCAGCGGAACACCCATCTGTAATCCTGTTGATCGGTGTCAACGGGTCTGGTAAGACAACTACAGCGGCCAAATTGGGCAAACGGTATGCAGATTCAGGGAAAAAAGTCCTGCTGGCTGCCGCTGATACCATCCGGGCAGAGGCTGTAGACCAGCTTCAGGTCTGGGCAGACCGTCTGAATCTACCGGTCATATCCGGACAGACGGGTGGCGACCCGGGCGCTGTCGCCTATGATGCGGTGGAAGCTGCTAAAGCTCGTGGTATGGATATATTGCTTGTCGATACAGCCGGACGGTTGCATACCCGATACAATCTGATGGAAGAACTGAAAAAAGTCTATCGTGTTGTGGGTAAGGCCATGCCAGGTGCTCCTCATGGTGTCTGGCTGGTCCTGGATGCCACAACCGGTCAAAACGCCTTACAGCAGGCACGATCCTTTCATCAGATAACTCCTGTCACCGGAGTAATCCTAACAAAACTAGATTCTTCTGCTCGCGGTGGTATGGCTTTTGCCATTCAGCAGGAATTGCATGTTCCCATACTGTATGCCGGATTGGGCGAGAAACCGGAAGATCTTCAACCATTTGATCGTAAAGAATTTGTCGACGGCATTCTGGCCGTATCGTAATACTATCGGAGTTTATACCTATGCAAGATCTTGAAACACGGGCACGATCATGTGCTGAAAAAATCCAGCAATTTTTGGAGCATCTTTGACTTCCCTCACCGGGAATCTGAACTGGCTGAACTGGTAAAACAATCCGAGTCAACCGACCTCTGGAACAACCCGGATGAGGCACAGCTTGTGATGAAAAAACTATCAGAAATCCGTGATGATGTTGAGGGTTGGCAAAAGCTGAACAAACGGATCGCTGACACACTTGAGCTCACAGAGATGAACGATGAAAGTATGCGTTCTGAACTGGAAACTGAGCTGAATGAAATCGAACACGAACTTTCCAAACGGGAATTGAGTGTCTTCCTCTCAGGAACGTATGACCGTGGGAACGCCCTGTTGGCCATTAACTCTGGAGCAGGTGGAACGGATTCTCAGGATTGGGCAGCCATGTTGCAACGCATGTACCTGCGATGGTGCGAACGGCGTGGATTTCAAACAGACATTCTGGATATTTCGGAAGGTGAAGAAGCCGGCATCAAGAGTTGTACAATTGCTGTGAACGGATTATATGCCTACGGGTACCTTCGGCCTGAAAAAGGGGTGCACAGGCTGGTTCGTCTTTCACCATTTGATTCCGCCCACAGGAGACATACCTCATTCGCGCAGGTTGAAGTTTTGCCTGAAGCCGCAGCTGAAGATCCTGATGTGCAGATCAATCCGGATGATCTGAAAATTGACATCTTTAAATCATCCGGCGCTGGCGGCCAGAATGTTCAAAAGAACGCCACCGCCGTCCGCATCACCCACATCCCGTCGGGATTGGTCGTATCCTGCCAGAATGAGCGGTCACAGATGCAAAACCGCGAAAATGCCATGCGGGTTCTGCGATCCCGTCTGCTTGAGTTGAATCGGGAAGCTCAGGACCGGCATCTGGCAGAACTACGCGGTGAATACACCAAGACAGAATGGGGAAGCCAGATCCGTTCCTATGTTCTCCACCCCTATCAGATGGTAAAAGATCATCGCACAGAATATGAAGCCGGAAATACTCAGGGAGTGCTTGATGGCGATCTGGATGGTTTCATCGAAGCATTTCTACGTTGGAACGGGAAATCAGCATAAAAAAGACGGCGATTTTTTCGCCGTCTTTTACTTTTCTGTCTTTGTATCAGTCAAGAATACGGGCTAATTCAAAGAGGCTGATATCAACTTCTTTCTTGTTCGCGTTGACCTCTTCGATGGGTGTCGTCGCGATTTCAGAACTGATCATACCCACAAGAACACCGGTTTCTCCACGGGAAAGGACGTCTGTTGCGCCGGCACCCAGACGCGATGCCAGAATACGATCGTAAGCGCTCGGTGCGCCACCGCGTTGAACATGGCCAAGAATGGTGGTACGCAGGTCAAACCCCAGCCTCTCCCGATGCGACGAGAAATATTGACCGAGGGCTTCGGCATTGTACTTGGCGCCTTCAGCCACCACGATAATGGCATGCTCTTTGCCTTTTTGGTAAGCTGCCCGCAAACGTTGGGCAAGCTCTTCCGGATCTGTTTCAACTTCCGGGATCACTACGGCTTCCGCGCCACCGGCGATGGCAGACATTAATGCCAGATAGCCGCAATCACGTCCCATAACTTCCAACATAAACGCCCGCTGCAGAGAGGAAGCGGTCGTTTTTAACCGGTCAATAGCTTCAAGGGCGATATTGAGAGCGGTATCCACACCAATGGTGATATCCGAACCGTAAAGGTCATTATCAATCGTTGAGGCGACACCAACAACCGGATACCCCAATTTATGGAGAGCACCTGTACCTGTCTGTGAACCATTGCCGCCAATAACAACCATGGCTTCGATACCCTGTTCATTCAAGGTTCGCAATGCTTTTAATTGTCCTTCTTCAGTCCTGAACTCAGGGCAGCGGGCTGATCCAAGGATGGTACCGCCGCGCTGTAAAATTCCACCCACATCACGGGGACCCAACGGGGAGATCTTGCCGGTTATCAACCCCTGATATCCGCCCTTTACACCCCAGACTTCCCAGCCTTTCGCGACACCGGTTCGAACGACGGCTCGTATAGCCGCATTCATTCCTGGCGCGTCACCACCACTGGTCAAAACACCAATCCGTTTCATTGCTCCTCCATTACTGTCTTCTCAGTAAAAAATTGTTATGTTTGTTTGCAATTTGTTATTTTATCATATAGATATAATTGTACCTGTTACACTGCGAATAAAAATTTTCCATTCAACCATCTACACTCTAACCATGCAAAAAAAAAGAAATCCCTATCTAATCTTATATCAGGTGATGACCTCGATCATCCTCGTTGCAATTCTCACGTGGGTACTTGAATCTTTCCAATCCATTTTAGGCACTCCGATCATTGCCCTTTTGTTTCTTCTTCCCGTTGTTATTTCAGCCGGATCCCTCAATATTACTGGAGGAATAACCGCGTCTGTGGCCTCATTTCTGGCTTTCAACTATTTCTTCATTTCTCCGTATTTTACATTTTCTGTTCATCGCACCCAGGACCTTCTGGCATTGATCGTTTTTCTCCTGGTCGCCGTGATGATCAGCCAATCATTAAGCAAGGCAAAGATCAATCTGGCTGCGGCTACCGCCCGGGAACATGAGACCATGCTCCTCTATGAACTGACCAACGCACTGGCAGGTTCAACAGACGAGAATGAAATTCTTGTAATTGTTGGCGAGAAGATCATAAAACACTTCCCGGTGGAAACCGTGATGTTTAATTTGGAACCGGCAATCGGAGAAACCCGATCCCGGATGTTCCCTGTTGACGCAAAACTTCCGGAACGCACTGCCGATACAAGGATAAAAATCAGTGGCGGGACTGAAACCAATGGAGAAATCAGGGTCTGGTTAAAAACGCCGCTTGACCGTCCACAGGACCGGCTCTTGCAGGCTTTTGCCAGCCAGACATCTCTTGTTCTGGAAAAATCTTCACTGGCAGATGCGGAAAGACGCGCCAAGCTGCTTCAGGAAAGTGATGAATTGAAATCCACGCTGCTTTCATCAGTATCGCATGAATTGCGAACTCCTCTTTCAACCATCAAAGCATCCATTTCCAGTTTGCGGAGTGACGAGATTGAGTGGGAATCCGAAGCCCGGCGGGAATTATTGACGGCGGTTGAAGAAGAAACTGATCACCTGAATCGCCTGGTTGGCAACCTTCTGGATATGTCCCGCATTGAAATGGGCGCCCTTCGTCCAAACCAGAAAAATAATTCCATCAAAGAGATACTATCCGGTGTGGTCAGACGGATGCGTCAGCAACTGACATCACACCGTATCACGGTCAATATTTCTGAAAACACACCACAGGTCTTTGTTGATTACAGCCAGATGGATCAGGTTTTTATGAACCTGATAAGCAATGGGATAAAATACTCCCCACCCGGATCTGAAATCCTGGTAAATTCCTCTCCATTCGGTGATAAAGAAGTCAAAATAGAAGTGATCAACCAGGGTCCCTCTGTAAAACCGGAATATCTGACCCGCATCTTTGACAAATTCTTCCGCGTGACCGATGCCGATCAGGTGACCGGAACAGGACTGGGATTATCAATATGCAAAGGCATCATTGAAGCCCATCATGGCCGGATCTGGGCTGAAAATAGGCCGGAAGGATTCACGTTTATTTTCACAATTCCGGTTGCCCCCAGGCAGATCCACTCGGTTGAGAATGAAGCAGGAGACATCGAATGAATATACAACCTTCCATCCTTGTCATCGATGATGAGCCTCAAATTCTGCGGGCGTTAAAAACTATTTTGACCTCCAAACAGTTTCGCGTCACAACTGCCAGCCGTGGAGAAGAGGGTCTCACCCTTGCAGCAACCCAACAACCTGACTTGATCATTCTAGACCTCAGTCTGCCCGATATGTCGGGAATTGAAGTATGTTCGCGCATACGGGAATGGAGTAAGGTTCCCATAATAATCCTATCCGTTCGTGACCTTGAGAATGACAAGGTTACAGTCCTTGACCGGGGCGCAGACGATTATTTAACAAAACCATTTGGGATTGAGGAACTGCTGGCCCGGATTCGGGTCGCTTTGCGTCACAGCAGCCAATCCACAGATACCCGGCAATCCATAATCACTGCTGGTCCTATTTCAATCGATCTGGTGAAGCACATAGTGACCCGCTCCGGAATTGAAGTTAAATTAACAGCCACAGAATTTAAGGTTCTCTCCTACCTGGCTGCACATGCTGATCGAGTCCTCACACACCAGGCAATCCTGAACCATGTCTGGGATTATGAAGATTCAGACCATGTTGAATACCTCCGTGTTTACATCGGGCAGTTGAGAAAAAAATTGGAAAATAACCCCGAAGAACCGGAATTTATCATTACAGAATCCGGCGTTGGGTACAGGTTTCTGACCGCCAGGTAGTTAAACCCAACTCAGAATTATTCAACTGTACAAGACATTCAAAAAGATCTTATTCCGGCAATTGCCGTTGATAGATACCATTATGTTCCTGATCCAGATATGTGTAGCATGCTGGTTTATAATGTTTTAAATATTTCACCGTATCAAGTTTTTAATTTCTTAATCCTCTGAGTATTGTTTTCATCGAAAATCTTTTTGTACTATCCCGAATTCGATTAACCAGGAGACAACCATGCCAGATAATATCCCGTACCTTCCGGTCGAAACCCTGCTTTCGTTCATGCGTGATGTTTTCATTGGGTGTGGAGTTCCCGCACCCGAAGCGGCAATTTGCGCTGAAGTATTGATCACATCAGACCGTCGTGGGATCGAATCCCACGGTATTGGTCGTATGAAAATGTATTTTGACAGGATAAAGAAAGGGATCCAGCTGCCAACTACCAATTTTGAGATTGTCCGTGAAACCCCCACCACAGCTGTGATTGACGGTCATCATGGGATGGGACAGGTGATCGGGGTGAAATCCATGGAACTGGCAATTTCAAAAGCCAAGCAATATGGAATGGGCGCTGTGGCTGTTCGCAATTCCACCCATTTTGGCATAGCCGGGTATTACCCGCTGATGGCAGTCAAAGCAGGAATGATTGGCATGGCCTTTACCAACGCCCGCCCCAGCATTGCCCCCACCTTTAGCGTACAACCCATGCTGGGCACGAATCCCATTGCCTTTGGCGCACCCACGGACGAAGATTGTCCTTTCCTGTTTGACGCGGCGACAAGCATCACCCAGCGGGGAAAATTCGAAGTTCTTGCCCGTCAGGGAAAACCAGCGAAACCCGGTTGGGCCATAAATTCAATCGGCGAAACCATCACCGACGCGGAAGATGTATTGCAGGGTTTCGCAAAAGATGCCGCCGCCCTGCTACCGCTGGGAGGAGCCGGTGAAGACCTGGCGGGTTATAAGGGATATGACCTGGCAACCATAGTGGAAATTCTCAGTGCGTCACTTCAGCAGGGAAAATTCCTGTGGAACCTTTCAGGCATCGGCCCGGGTGGAAAAACACAGCCGAATTGTCTGGGGCATTTCTTTATGGCTATCCAGGTGGAAGCCTTCTGCCCTCTGGAAGATTTTAAACATTCCACAGGTGAGATCATCCGGCAATTGCGTTCTGCCCGTAAAGCACCCGGCGCGAAAAGAATATTTACCGCTGGAGAGAAGGAATTCTATAACGAAAAAGAAACTGCCGAACGTGGTATTCCCATTGTTCCTGATTTGCAGAAAGACATCCTGGCGATGAAAGAAGTACTGAACCTAAACCAGTATGTTTTTCCATTTTGATTGTCCCAAAGAAGGACCGGTTAGTGCGAAGTAACAGCACAAACTGGAGTAAAATTATGTTTGTTCCGCCGCCAACCGGCAAACGGTGGCGGCGTTGTTTATCAATGTTCATGAATTACAGGTGATTGGATGACAATTAAGGCATTTATTTTTGATTTTGACGGGCTGATCATGGATACGGAAACTCCTGAATTTGAAGCCTGGCAGACTGTTTTCCAGGAATACGGACATGGATTGCCCCTTTCCGAGTGGCAAAAAGCCCTGGGCACCTCCCGTTTGGAATTTGATCCACCGACTTATCTGGAAGATCTTCTTGGATATCCCATCGACAAGAAAAAGCTGGAACATGACCAGAGAGTACTTTGCCTTTCAAAAATATGTAAAATGCCTGCTTTGCCAGGTGTGGAAAAAATGATTATGTCAGCCCATTCCATGGGGATAAAGCTGGCAGTCGCCTCAAGCAGTGGTTCAGATTGGGTCTGGTGCAATCTGTCACGCCTTGGTCTTGCCCGGTATTTTGACACAATCTGCACCGGTGATGAAGTTCCTGCAGTAAAACCGGATCCAGCTTTATTTAATAAAGCGCTGGATGAATTGGGAGTAACACCACAGGAAGCCATTGTTTTCGAAGACTCCCCCAATGGAATCAGCGGGGCTCAAAATGCGGGTATTTTTTGTATCGCAATTCCCAATTTTATATCCCGCCAGTTAAATACCAGCCATGCAGATATGACGTTCAAATCATTAGATGATATAACCATTGAAGAATTATTGGAAATTGTGAATCCAATTCCTGAGAGGAAGATATAACAGTATGGAGATCCGATTCCCGGCCGACTTTTTATGGGGTGCTGCCACTGCTTCGTATCAAATTGAAGGAGGGTGGAATGAAGAAGGTCGCAGTCCCTCCATCTGGGATACTTTCAGCCGAATCCCCGGGAATGTTTTTAAGGGCCATACCGGTGACGTGGCAGCTGACCACTTTCACCGATGGAAGGAAGATGTAGGCTTAATGAAGGAACTCGGTCTTCCTGCCTACCGGTTCTCTTTTGCCTGGCCGCGCATTATTCCAGGTGGGACCGGTTCGGTCAACCAGAAGGGCCTTGATTTTTATGACCGGTTGGTGGATGAATTGCTAAAAGCCGGGATAAAACCCTTCCCCACCCTCTATCACTGGGACCTTCCCCAGGTGTTGGAGGATAAGGGTGGATGGCCAAACCGGCTGACCGCACAATATTTCGCCGATTATGCTTCCGTCCTGGTTGAACATTTCAGCGACCGAATT
Source organism: uncultured Leptolinea sp. (assembly GCA_964424035.1). Lineage (GTDB taxonomy): Bacteria > Chloroflexota > Anaerolineae > Anaerolineales > Anaerolineaceae > Leptolinea. The sequence continues at coordinate 15,586 of CAYRHB010000042.1, read as the reverse complement.
TCAAATTGGATCACCATTAACGAACCCTGGGTGGTATCCATGCTTGGATATCATGAAGGTGTATTCGCACCTGGAATTAAAGACCAGCAGGCTGCAGCTGCGGCAACCCATCATCTGCTTCTTGGCCACGGTCTGGCCATCCAGGCCATGCGGGCTGTCGCCAAACAACCGTTGCAGTTGGGAATAACATTAAATCTGAGCAATATTGAAGCTGAAAGTAACTCACCTGAAGATCAGGATGCCGCCCGTCAGCGTGATGCCCACCTGAACCGTATCTTTCTTGACCCGCTGTTCTTTGGTAGATACCCGGAAGAAGTTACCGGCAAGCAGGGTTTCATCTTCCCTTCCGGTTATGAAAAAGATTTCTCCATTATTTCCACACCGACCGATTTCCTTGGGATCAATAATTACTTCCGTGAAGTTATCCATTATTCCGGGAACAACCCGCCATTCAATTACGAATCGATCCAACCCAGGGGCAGCTCCTACTCCGAGATGTGGGAAATGCATGCGGAAGGTTTATACGACCTGCTTATCCGGCTAAAACATGATTATCCCGTTAACGCGATCTATATTACTGAAAACGGAACATCGGTTACCGACGGGATTGATGCCGATAATCGTGTACGCGATTCGCGCCGCATCCAATATTTGCAGGATTATATTGCTGCCACACACCAGGCAATTCAAAATGGCGTCCCAGTCAAGGGTTATTTTGTCTGGTCGTTGATGGATAATTATGAGTGGAATAAAGGTTACAGCCGGCGATTTGGAATTATTTACATCGATTACGAAAACAATCAGGATCGGATTTTTAAAGACAGCGCGCGGTGGTACAGCCGGACGATCCACGATAACGGATTTCAGCTAAAAACATATTATTCAGAACCTTCCTGAATATTTGTTATTTACAGCGGCATTTGAGGTATATATACTATTGACTAACCGGTTATAAAGGAGAGAAGACATCCTGCCATAAATGAAGATAGAAGATTTGATGGCCATTCTTCCGGAAAGCTACAGCGCCGTTGATCGCGACCTGGTTCAACGGGCTTATGTTTATGCCGCTGATGCCCATCGTGACCAGAAGAGAGCTTCCGGTGAACCCTATGTAACCCATTGTGTGGCTGTCGCTGGAATCCTGGCAGAGATGAAAATTCCCCCGGTGGTAGTGATTGCCGGTTTATTGCATGATACGGTTGAAGATACACCCATAACAAATGAAGACCTGAAAAATGAATTTGGTGATGAAGTCGCCCGGTTGGTTGATGGCGTCACCAAATTAACCAATCTCCCCCGTGTTTCCCGTGGAGACCAACATATTGAGGAAATAACCGGGGAAAATAATAACGGCGATGATTTGCAGGCTATGCGCAGCCGGCGGAGGGACCTTGCATCCGAAACTCTGCGGAAAACTTTTATGGCCATGGGTGAAGATATCCGGGTCGTTTTGATAAAACTGGCTGACCGTCTCCATAATATGAGAACCCTGGGTTTTATGCCCGAAGCAAAACGCCGGCGGATTGCCAAGGAAACATTGGATATCTTTGCCCCACTTGCCAACCGCCTGGGTATCTGGCAAATGAAATGGGAACTCGAAGATCTGGGTTTCCGTTATGCCATGCCGGAGAAATACAAGGAGATTGCCGAGAATCTGGCTGAACGCCAGGAAGACCGTAACCGTCAGGTACAAAGCATCCAAACCCGGCTTCAAAATATTATGGCCCAGGCAGGCATAAAAGTTGAAATTTCCGGCCGCCCCAAACATATCTATTCGATCTATAAAAAAATGATCGAAAAAGGGAAACCCTTTGAAATGGTTCGGGATTTGCGAGCCTTTCGCCTGATCGTCCCGGACATCCCTTCCTGTTATGCCGCTCTCGGCGTCATACACACTCGATGGCGTCCGATACCCCATGAATTTGATGATTATATCGCCGCGCCCAAAGACAATTTCTATCAATCCCTGCATACAGCCATTATTTACGATGATGGCAAACCTTTGGAAGTACAAATCCGCACACCGGAGATGCACCAGAACGCCGAATATGGTATCGCGGCACACTGGCGCTATAAGGAACGCGGCCGTCGAGATGAGACTTACGAACAGCGCATAAACTGGCTCAGACAATTGATGGATTGGCGGCAGGATGTGGATGACGCCCAGGAATTTGTCGACAGTATGAAAACGGATGTCTTCCAGGACAGGGTGTATGTGTTCACCCCACGGGGAGACATCATTGACCTTCCGGCTGGTTCAACTCCTATCGATTTTGCTTATCATGTCCATACCCAGATCGGGCACCGGTGCCGGGGCGCGAAGATCAATGGCAAGTTGGTCACACTCGATTACACATTAAAAACCGGTGACCAGGTGGAGATCCTGACTGCCAAACAGGGCGGTCCAAGCCGGGATTGGTTGAATTCCAACCTCGGTCTGGTAAAAACTCAGCGGGCACGTTCCAAAGTACGTCAATGGTTTAAAAAACAGGACCGCGATCAGAATATTTCCCAGGGAAAGACCCTGCTTGACCGTGAACTCCGTAGACTCGGGATATCAGATTTTGATCTGGAAAAGATAGCGCGTGATTTTGAATACCATGTGATCGAAGACCTGTACGAAGATATCGGTTGCGGTGATTTCTCGCTGGGCCGGATCATTAATCGACTTTCGGAAGTTGAAAAAGTAAAACAGCTGGAAATGCTGGAAACCAAAACACCTTCTGAAACCAAGGTCGTTGGCAATGCGGTGATCGTGTTGGGGCTCAAAGGTATCCTTACCAGTCTGGCGCGGTGCTGCAATCCGGCACCGGGAGACGAGATTATTGGATATATTACGCGCGGCCGGGGAGCGACCATTCACCGGCAGGATTGCCCCAATATTCTCCGTCTCACAGACAGGGAACGCCTTGTGAAGGTCAGTTGGGGTGAAGCACAAAAGACTTTTCCGGTAGCTGTCCAGATCAAAGCATACGACCGGCAGGGTTTAATGGGTGATATTTCCTCAATTCTTACCAACGAAGGTGTGAATGTTCTGGATATCAACCTGAAAGTCAACCAGAATCTCGCAGCTTTCAATCTGATTCTGGAGATAGGCGATATTGCACAGTTAAGCCGGGTATTGACAAAGATCGAGAATCTACCTAATGTATTGGAAGCCCGTCGTCAAAGACCCGGATAATTTTCCTTGTAAGGCTTTACTCATTTACATCAATGCGGTAAAATCGCTGCGTTTTACTATAAATCTTGAGGAAGTGATTTGATACACATTTCGACCAACCCCAAACAGACGGTCGCAGCTTCTTCCAGGGGAAAAATTGGATACGGCATTCCGGTGACCTCAAGGATATTCCGGGAACACATATTCAATGAAAGGTTTATCGGGGGAAAGAAAGGCGATCAAAAATCACCTCATGTGTCTAATCCTTGTGTTGCTGAAGATTATCACCCGATGATCCCTATGCATAAGATCATTTCCAACATTTGCCTGACTTTTGCCTGCTTTTTACCCCTATTTAACTTGACCTTCACGAAGAATGAGGTTATAAAAGCGGTCTGTCAGATTCAAGTAGTTTGGGTTGCTTTTCCCCATGTTTTATTGACCTGTACTCTGATGTATCTTTTCAAGAACCAGAGTGATTACAAATTGCTGTTGGAGGATAAGAATGGCTAGAATTCGTTGTCATTATCTCGATTGTGTCTTCTTGGATGAGGGAATGTGCAGTGCGGCTGCGGTAGAAGTTGATCCTGATTCTGGTTGTATGACATACAACGCCAATTCCGAATCTTCCTCAAATGAGGATTGGGATGAGGAAGAAGAAGAAATGGAGGAATGGGAAGAAATTGACGGCGAAGAAGAAGATGATGATGACCTTTGGCCGGACGAAGAGGATGAGACATACTAGACCGAGTTGATTATCTTCTGTAAACCTGGATGCATACCATGACAACACAAAGCATTCATTGAAGAATATCACTTCCCCTCCCCCCATTCCATCGGGAGGGGATTTTTATTGAACCTCGCAGGTGAAAATGACCCTGGAAATCCGAAAAAATTTAAAACATAATCTCATCGTTAATATCATGGATGGTTCTTTCTATGGTCTGGGCATCGGGATATCATCGTTCTATACAGTACTTCCACTCTTTGTATCCACCATGACAGATTCGGCAATCCTGATCGGTCTGATACCGGCCATCCATAATGTTGGCTGGCAGCTTCCCCAGCTCTTTACTGCCCAGAAGCTGGGACGGCTGGAACGCTTCAAGCCATTCGTTTCCCTGATGACCATCCAGGAACGTGTTCCCTTCCTGGGTCTGGCTCTGATTGCATTCCTTTCTCCGCATCTTGGTCCAACAGTGACACTGATATTAACCTTCCTTTTTCTCATCTGGCAGGGTTTGGGAGCCGGTTTTACGGCAAATGGTTGGCAGAATATGGTAAACCGGATCATACCCCCAGAAATACTGGCTACATTCTTTGGGCTGCAATCCGCAGGATCCAATTTATTGGCAAGCGGGGGAGCGATTTTTGCTGGATATATCCTCGAAAATATGAATACTTCCAACGGATACGCTTTGTGTTTCTTGATTACAGCCGCCTGCATGGTGATTTCCTATGGATTCCTTCAATTAACGCGTGAGCCTTCAAAACCGGTAATAACACCGGACGAATCAAAAGCTGATTTCTGGCGCAAAGTCCATGAAATTATGAAGAAAGATGTTCCATTTCGATGGTTTGTCATCGCCCGTAATGCCTTCCAGTTTGGGATGATGGCACAGGCATTCTTCATTATCTATGCCATTAAAGTTCACCATCTGAGTCTCGAAGCCTCAGGATTTATGACAGGATTGCTGTTTGTTACACAGGTGGCAGCCAATCCCATTCTGGGATGGATCTCGGATAAGTGGAGCAGTTCAATTGTCCTCAAAGGTGGGGCGGTGGCAATTGGTCTGGCATCATTCATCGCCTGGTGGGCGCCAACTGCCGCCTGGTTCTATCTTGTCATCATTCTCTCAGGTGCAGCCAGCACAGCCTTTTGGACCATTGGTATTGCCATGTCACTTGAATTTGGTGAAGAACAGGAAAAACCAACCTATGTTGGTCTGGCCAACACACTGATCGCTCCCAGTACGATCTTTGCGCCCCTAATCGCAGGTTGGATCGCGGATCTATCCAGTTATGCCGTCACATTTTTAACAGCCACTGTTTTCTCAGTCTTTGCGGTTATTATGCTCCAGTTGTTCGTCAAAGACACAATGAAATCCGCTGCTATTTAACTTGTTTTAATCTTTTTGGTTTGTATAATGTAGGTGTATCTCCAGAGCAAAAAGGAGGTCGGATGTGTAAATCTCTGGCAACTCCGATTTATTTGCTATTTCTCATTCCTCTGATGATATCTCTGGCGTGCAATATGCCGTTAATCGCGAATACCGGAACCAATCCAACCGGGACAAACTCCTCTCAACCTTCACAGACAAAAACCGTTTTATCGAAAGATACACCGGAGCCCCCTTCACCCACCAGTTCGGTCACCAGTACCAACACCACCACGCCAATTCCTCCAACGGACACTTCCACGGCAACCTACACGGTTGTTCCAGACACAGCTACCGAAACTCAACCTGCTACACCATGCAACCGTGCTCAATTTGTCAGCGATGTAAACTATCCTGATGGATCACAAGTGTTCGTTGATAGCAATTTTACAAAAACCTGGCGCTTAATGAATACCGGCTCCTGTTCCTGGACGTCCGGTTACAGGATCATCTTTGAGTCAGGCGACAGAATGGGCGCACCAGACGAGACCGTATTGACCAGTGGTTCCATCCCACCGGGAGCTACGGCGGATATTTCGGTTGATCTGAAAGCTCCATCCGCTTCCGGTAACTACAGGGGATATTTCCGGTTGAAATCGCCGGATAACGTTGTGTTTGGGATTAATGGCAGTTCCAATGACGCCTTCTGGGTGGATATCAACGCGATTAAATTCTCCATAAAGCTTCCAGTCACACCGTTTAAATTGTTCCCCACACCCACGCCAACATTCCACTTTATAATGCCCCCGATATCAAAAACTCTAAAACCTCTGTTCCCATAGTACAAAAAAGTCATCCGGTACCGGATGACTTTTTTCAGCTGGATAAAAGGGATTTGAACCTCTACATCTAGTCCAGACTATGTTGATCTTTCCCATCTCACGTGGGTAGGATGCCCATATGACTAAAAAGTAATATTGAGCTACAAAGTAATTTAAGATATTTACAGGATCATCAAATCATTTGGTGAATTTGGACGGATGTTTTTTCCAGAGTCAGTCTTGGTCAGATAGGAACCGGAATAGAAACATACCAAATATCTTTTAAAAATAACCCCTCTTTTCAAAAAAACTGATCCAAAATAAATGGTAATTCACGATTACCTTTTTTTGATCGCTAATGACAATTGAGGCACGATCACATTACCTGTCAGGCGCCAGAACATTTTATAGAACAGGTACATAATGTATTTCAGCTTTGAAAATCGTTTTGAAGAAGGCAGCCGGTGCCAGAGTTCCACCCGGTTTGAAATTCCAAGATATTTTGGTTTTAGAATGTCAGGAGAACCATTTAACGGCTGTAAAATCTTCAGGATTTCATTCTCCGTTCCTCCCCGGATTCCTCTTCGCAGGAGAGTTTCCCAACTTTCATCTTTATCAATTCGGCGAGAAAAACGAATTGCCAATTTGTATGCAAGTTTGTCGGATAAAAAATTTAATAATGGTAAACCCGTAGTATGTGATTCCAATAATGAATAACGATAAGGAGTCTCAGAAATTAATAAAACTCCATTCTCTTTTAGGCAATCCCATAGAAGGGGTAGTGTCTGCAAGCGTTCAGATGGAAGCAAATGTTCAAATACCGCATTGAGCACCAAAAAATCAAATTTTCCCAGGTTATCAGGTAAATGATTACCATCCGGTGACAAAAAGAAAAATAATTTTTCCATTCCGTGAAATTTCGCGCGTTCACGGGCAATTTCCACAAAATCGTTTACTAACTCACAACCCACAATTTCTGCTTCCGGGAACATTCGTGCCAGCACCAGTGAGGATGAACCAGAACCACATCCGAAATCCAAAATTCTGGTGTTTTTAAATTCTTCAGGTTTTATATAACTGAAAAATTCCACTTCCAATGACTTGCGGATATAACCCTCATCCTCATCCCGGCGAATTTCATCACACAAGTATTTTGCCCCTTTTGTGTGTAAAATTTTCTCAATCAATTCCATTGGATAGTTGGTAACCCATCGCGATATCGGAGTAGTCAAATTTGAATCATGAAACACATTGATTTCACGTTTGGTATTTTGGATCTCTTCAATTCTTACAAAAAATCTGCCGTCGACAATTTCTTTCATCTTTCCCTCCATACCATGCAAATTAATTGTAATTATTTTTTATGCACTTCACCCTCCGATTTGTTTAAACCAGGAGGGTGAAGTAAAGAAAGTAGCTGGGGGCAAAGGAGTCGAACCTCTACATACAGATTCAGAGTCTGCTGTCCTGCCATTAGACGAGCCCCCATTGTGTGCTCGCGCCCCTATTTATACCACCGTGAGACGGATGTGTCAACTTGCCGCACTCTCCAGCTGTTCAATTGCCCGCTTCATCCGGCCCAAGACCTCATCCCGTCCGATGATCTCCATACTCTCAAATAACGGTGGACTGACCTTTTGTCCGGTAACCGCAGAGCGTAGAATACCAAATACCTGCCCGGCAGAAAGGCCTAATTCTTCCACCAATACCCTCATAAGCGGTTCAGCGACTTCAGGGGACACGGAAGGGCATCCTTCCAGAATAGACAGGCTTTTGCGGGCAACCTCAGCCGATTGGGCTGCTGTGAGGCCTTTGGCGATCAAATCGCCGATATTCGCCTCTACCCTGTCGCGGAAAAAGAAACCTGCAATTTCCGGAGCGTCGTCCAGTGTGGCAACACGTTCCTGGATGATCGGTGCGATCTTTAACAGGATGTCGTTATCCGGTCTTAATCCAGCCCGTTCAAAGAATGGTTTTATCCGGTTGCGAAATTCTTCTACCGGCAGATTGCGAATATGTAGTCCATTAAAGTGGTCAAGTTTCGTAAAATTTATGGCAGCCGGAGATGGATTTAACCGTGCGAGGTTGAATTTCTCCACCAGATCATCTAATGAGAAAAATTCAGTATGGTCATCAAAACTCCAACCCATTAAAGTGATCCAATTGACCACAGCTTCTGGTAGAAAACCCAGTCCATCAAAATCTTTTACAAATATGGAACGGCCATCCTTGATAAGATCAGCTGCTTCCCGTTTGCTCATTTTTCCCTTTCCTGTGGGTTTCAGGAACACCGATAAATGCACCCATTCCGGTTCCGGCCAACCCAGAGCCCGATGGATATGACTATGCAAAGGCAGTGTGGGCAGCCATTCGGATCCCCGGATGACATGTGTGATCTTCATGAGGTGGTCGTCAACCATCGCCGCCAGATGGTACAGGGCAAGTCCGTCTGATTTCACAAGAATATAATCATCAATCGTCCGGTTTTCCACGGTTATCTCACCACGTAAAGCATCCCGCACAGTAATCGAACCTTCGCGAGGTGATTTGAAACGTATCACATGAGGTTCACCAGCCTCAATCCGCCTTCGCGTTTCATCAGGGTCCAGATTGCGGCAGGTCCCATCATAGTGGGGGATCATTTTCGCTTTTTGCTGCTCAGTACGGACCTTTTCCAGTCGTTCGGGCGGACAAAAACAATAAAAAGCTTTATCTTCTGCGATCAGCTGTTCGGCATATTGTTGGTAGAGTTCTTTTCGTTCAGACTGCCGGTATGGGCCGTACGGGCCTCCGATATCCGGTCCTTCGTCCCACTGGAGCCCCAACCAGCGTAGACCATCCATGATCTCTTCTTCAGCACCCGGAACAAGACGTTTTCGATCTGTATCTTCAATCCGCAGGATGAATTGGCCGCCGGTTTGTTTGGCCAACAGGTAATCATATAAAGCGGTCCGTGCCCCTCCAAGATGCAAATGACCTGTTGGTGAGGGGGCAAATCGAACACGGGCAGGGGAAGAAGAAGTAATCATAAGGCTCCAAATATACTAGAAATCAAGCGGCTTTGACCGCAGGGCAACACTTTCCACTAAACCTATCGCCAGAACAGTTGACAATAAGGAACTGCCGCCATAACTGATGAATGGCAATACAAGACCTGTTACCGGGATGACATTCAGATTAACCCCGATGTTCACCGCGCTTTGGAAGAACAGCAATACACCGATCCCATATGCGATCAACGCTCCGAACATGTCATTGGCTTCACGAGCCACCCGGAAACAACGATAAATGACAAAGACAAGTAAACCGATCACCAGCACTGTCCCAACAAATCCAAATTCTTCAGCCATCGCAGAGAAGATGAAGTCAGTATGCCGGACCTTCAGGAAGCGTAATTGCACCTGGGTTCCATGCCCGTACCCCATTCCAAACAATCCACCGGAACCAATGGAGATCAACGCCTGCTCAACGTTATAGCTGTTTCCATGCCGGGATGTTGGATCCGGGAACAGGAAGTTCAAGATCCGCATCTGCTGATAATTTTCCAAAAATGGGAATAACGCAAGGGCACCCACCACGCCCAGAATGCCGAATATTAATAAATACTTGGGAGGCAGCCCGCTGATCCATAGAAGAGAGAACCAGAGGATCAATAAAACGATGGATGTGCTCAGATTGGGTTGGAGAAGAATCCAGATCACAACCCCGAAAGTCAAGCCTGCACTTTTAACCACCCATACCAGGTTGTGAGTATCCTGATGAGTACGCGAGAAAAAATCAGCCAGAACAATAACCATGATGATCTTGACCAGCTCGGATGGTTGGATGAAGAACACACCTGTGTCAAGCCAGCGGGCTGAACCGAAACTTGCCTGTCCATAAATGTAGATCACCAGCAGGGAAACCAGGGCGAAAATATACATCGGACGGGCCAGGTTGCCGAGAAAATGGTAATCGATCATGGCTGTGGCGAGTACAATGATCAATCCGGCAACCACAAAAATGGTCTGCCGGTTTGCGTAATCAGCCAGTTCGATCGAGCCGGCAACAGCCGATCGGATCATAACGATGCCGAAAATACAGAGAATGGTAACGGTGCCAAATAACCAGTAATCAAAATGGCGCCAGTTTGCTAAACGGGACATAATTCTTTACAGATCAACCAACCCTTCGCCTCTGGCCTGCCCTGAGCGGAACATCGGCAACCAATCGTTGCTCTCTGCCATCATGATTGATCAGGATGCGTACTTCTTCGGGGTCGATTTCTATATATTTCCGGATCACGCCCATCAGTTCAGTTTTCAAATGAGCCACGTCTTCATTTGATAGATCTGTCCGGTCGTGAATCAACACCAATTTCAGCCGGTCTTTGGCTTGATTGGCACTATTGGTCTTGCTTCCTGTTATTCGATCCATCCACCCGGGCATGAGTATTTCTCCTGACTAATTTACCCGAAAGAGCTTCTTAAAGAAATCATCCTTTACATCCAATGGAGGGAAGGGGATCTCTTCGCCACGTAAACGGCGGGCAATATCATGAAAAGCCAACCCGGCGCGTGATTTCGTATCATTGACCACCGGTTGACCGCGGTTCGCGCTCGATATGACCATTTCATCTTCCGGAACAATACCGATCAGTGAAATGGCCAACAACTCCGTAATATCATCCACGCTGAGCATCTCGCCACGCTTCACCATTGAAGTATTCAACCGGTTGATGATCAAACGAGCCGGGCCTTTCTCTTCTGACTCGACCAGACCAATAATCCGGTCGGCATCCCTCACGGCAGATACTTCCGGATTGGTCACTACAAGTACAATATCCGCCGGAGCAATCACATTGCGGAATCCGCGTTCGATGCCGGCGGGGGAATCGATCAGTATCCAGTCAAAATCAGGTCGCAGCTCATCGCAGAGTCTCACCATATCGGTTGGTGAAACCGCGTTTTTATCGCGGGTTTGGGCAGCCGGGATAAGATACAACTCGGAATTTTGTTTATCGCGGATCATTGCCTGGCGCAATCGGCAACGGCCTTCGACAACATCCACCAGGTCATAAACGATCCGATTTTCCAATCCCATAACCACATCAAGATTTCTTAATCCAATATCGCCGTCAAGACAAACAACTTTTGCGCCGTCCATACTTAATGCAACAGCAATATTGGCAGTGGTTGTTGTTTTTCCAACCCCACCTTTTCCGGATGTAACTGTAACGACCTTACCTGACATTCAAGTACCTCAATTCGTAGTATGTTTCCAGGGTTGGATGATCACCATACCTGATACAAGTGACGCGTATTCCGGACCAGACTTTGCCTTGCGAGGTTTTCCTTCAAGTGTGGCTCCGGCAATTCGTAGGCTCATCGGCGTCATTTCCAACGCACATATGACAGCCTCGCCATTCCCGTTAATCCCAGCCTGCGCAGTTCCTTTCATTCGGCCCCAGATGATGACGTTTCCACCGGCCACGATCTCAGCTCCCGGGTTCACGTCACCCAGGACAATGATATTGCCCTGGTTCTCAATTTTCATGCCGGAGCGTAATGTTTTGTGAACAAAGACGGCAGGCTCGCCATTTAAAGGTACAGACTCTTCTACAGGACGGGATGCCGTCCCGGATGGCCTTCGTGTCGTTTGAATTGAGGTGGCAATACCCAGCATTAATGCGGTTTTTTCGGTCGTTCCACTGCTGCTGATGACTGCTGTCAGTGTTATCCCGAAGTTGCCCAGTTTGTCCCGTAGCGCGCCAAGGTCAGCCGCCTTGATCACATGCGAGCCGACGTCAAGAGCCAATCTGGCACCCTGGAAAAATGCCGCCCTCTCTTCAATGTTCCGCAGAAGTTGTTCCCGCAGAACAGGCCATTCACCTTCCCCGAGGGTAACCAATAAACCATCATTGATTCCCTTTATATGAAAATCAGCGTGTTGTTCACCGGTTATTGTAGCTGAGTTTAGCATAGCTCTATATGATCACTGTTGCAGATTGGCAGCTGCATCTATAGATTTTAACTCATAGTAGGCATCAATGATTCTCCGGACAACAGGTCCTGACACGCTGGCGCCTTCTCCACCATTATACACGAAAGAAACTACGGCAATCTCAGGATCATCATACGGGGCATATGCCATGAACCAGGCGTGTGAAGGCCAGTTACCAGGCTGGCACAGGCCTGCTGCCTGAGCGATATTATCGCAGTATTCTGCCGTCCCTGTTTTACCCGCAATATTCAATGATTCATCCCCAATAAATTCCTTGGTTGCTGTTCCATTACGGATAACTTCATGCATTCCTTCCTGCGCCTTTTGCAATACCCAGGGTTCTACAGTTTTCATTTCTCCAGTTGGGAGGAAATCTTCATCAAAAATCCTGATCTTTGGATCCACCGTAATGTCCCATTTCATTTTCGGGGTAAAAGGTTGGACAACATTGCCATCTGCATCCGTGATCTCATAGACCAGAGTTGGTTGCATCAACTTTCCATCATTGCCAATAGTAGCGGCAGACATAACCACCTGGATCGGGGTGGCCAACACATACCCCTGCCCAACTGTGGCGATATATGTATCGCCAGTCGCCCAGTTCTCACCCAGCTGGATACGCTTCCAGGTCGGGTCAGGGATCAAACCGGAGGATTCCCCCGGTAGTTCAATTCCACTTAGCTCGCCATATCCCAGAGCTTTGGCATACTCCGCAATCCTCCAGATACCCAATCCCTGGGGAACCTCATCTTCGTACCCACCACCGATCTTATAGAAATACACATTGCAGGAAAGGGCAACGCCTCGCAGGAAATTGACCATTCCATGTCCATTCCTGTCGTAACACACAAAATCACGCGGTGTACCAACCTCATTTTCAGTAAATTTTTGAACAATGGTGATCTTCCCCAGATCCTCCAATTCCTTGTTCGGGTCAACCACGCCTTCATTTAAAGCTCCAACAGCCGAAGTCATCTTGAAAACTGAACCGGGTGGATGTTCAGCCGAGATGGCATGGTTAAAAAGCGGCCGGTTCGGATCATTACTGATCTGGTTGTAGTAATAAGCAGGAATGAACCTGGCCATTCGGTTATTTTCATATGTCGGGTAGGATACCATTGCCAGTATCTCACCTGTTTTTGGATTCATGACAATCACCGCGCCATTTGATGAACGGATCTTGTTTAAATATGTGTTCCAGAAATCAATCTCAGATATCAAAGCAGTTTTGGCGGCATTCTGCAAGCGCATATCAATCGTGAGTTTAATATTCTTGCCGGGAACCGGATCGATAGGTTCAACAACATTGCGAATCTCTTTTCCGGCTACATCCACTTCGACAACCCGTTTCCCATTCGTCCCGGAAAGAATGTCATTCAGTGAATTCTCCACACCGGCATATCCGTATTTATCCCGTCCGGGGACAAATCCGAGTTCTTTCATGGATTCTTCCAGAGCAGCCGGAATGGGACCCAGGAATCCGATGATTTCGGATGTTAGTGTTCCTGTAGGGTATTCCCGGACTGTTGAGACTTCGATCCCCACACCGGGCCAATCAGCTTGCTTGGATTGGACAATGAGTGCTGTTTTCTCATCCACATCACATTTGATCTGGGCCGGGGTATAGGGCGCATTGGTGTCAGCGATATAGACGATCTGGGTAATGCCCATATCATTGTCGCAATACTTGAACGCTTTGGTAGTTTCATCATTGATCTCACCGCGGTTAACCGGGATATTGATCAATTCACTTAATTGCCTGTAGACTTCCTGAACCGCTCCTTCATCTGAGGGAAGGTTGGCGGGGGTGATGGTGATGTTATAAGATGGGGCATTTCGGGCCAGCACAAATCCATTTCTGTCTGTAATAATGCCGCGTTGCGTGGGTTCGCTGACGTTCTTGATCCGGTTCTCATCCGCCTGGTCAACATAATCCTGCCCGCTAATAACCTGTAAACTGAATAAACGGAACATATAGAACACAAAAATGGCGGCAATCAACCCAAGAACAACGCTCATACGCCAAAATTGAAAATGGCCAAAATTCCGGTTGGAGTTCATACCAAAACCTCTTCGGGATACACCCAGTCAACCAGTTCATTGACCAGTGTGTAGACGGGGATGGACATGATTAAATTCCAGAGAACGCTAGGAAGGATGATGAAATTGAAACTCTCATTAATTGGAATATCAGAACCGGTCACCAGTAGAACACCCATGGAAATCGTTTGTATAACCAGTGTACCAAACACAGAGCTGACCAGCATGGCCAGTACCGGTGTCTGCCAGATGCGCCTCTTGAGCCAGTAGGATAACCCTGCAGCAATGAAAAGGCTCCACAAATAAGAAAAAAAAGGCAGGGCAGACACGAACGATACCATCAATCCGCCCATTAACACCCACTCCCAACCATGCCGTACCTTGTCATTCAACATCCAGGCCAGAACGGTGAGCATGACAATATCAGCCGTTCCATAAAGCATAGGCAGGCGGGAAAAGGCTGTGGTCTGCAACACAACCGAAAAGATCAAAACCGGGATACCAATGAGGACAGGCATGGGGACTTACGGGGAAAGGGTTGGGGTCAACGGTTCAATATCGACCGGCTTGAAGTTGGTGATCACCAGAACCGCCTGAAGTTGGGTGAAATCGACCGCCGGCTGGATTGACGCGGTTTGGAATAATTCACCTTCACGGCTCTGGATCGATATCACTTGCCCGATCAAGACATCAGAAGGGTAACTACCACCAAGTCCTGATGTCAGAACCAGATCACCGGGGTTTAATTTGGTTTCCGATGGGATCATTTCAAGTGTCAGGTCCCCTGTAATGGAACCTTGAAGGAGTGTTTCTGTTTGCGCGGATTGAAGCCTGACATTGATCGTTGAACCCGGATCAGTGATCAATTGCAGACGTGAGGCGCTGGCTGTGACCGCATCAACCCGTCCAACCAGTCCCTGCTGGGTAACAACCGGCATTCCATGACGGATCCCATCATCAGAACCATGGTCGATGATCACATAACTCAGGAACGGGCTTGGATCCCTGCCGATCACAGCACTGGCAACGTACTCGTTTTCAGGTCGTGAACGGGCAAAATCCAGTAGCGCGTATAGCACCTCTGCTTCTTTGAGCTGCTGTTGAAGCTGAATGATCTGTGTCTGCAGCCGTGAGTTTTCATTTGTGAGCGCAGCATTTTGCTGCCGAAGGCTCGCGACATCCCGTGGAACAGTGACAAAATCGTATAGGGCGGTATAACGGGTGGAAATCCAGCTTTGAAGGTCAACAACAGGATTTAGTGCCATCCGTATGATCGGCGCAAGATATCCGGCCAGGGCCAGAAAGATAACTCCAGCGACAACGAGCGCCACAATCAATGGACGCCATTTGGCGGGTGTAAATATTCTCATTCGATAGTCTGGTGTTCATTCGAAACATGAACACGCGGATTATAACCTACCTGCGGGCACTTGACCGGTCAAGAGGAGCCAGGAATTGCTGGTAGAGTTCAAGGTTTTCAAGAA
>CAYRHB010000041.1:0-28012 GCA_964424035.1 uncultured Leptolinea sp. | reverse complement strand
AAGAGTAGAGACTAGTGGTGTTTTTCTATCAAGAGATGCAATCTGGTATATCCACGTAAGGAACCTTCCATTTATCTATCGGATTTTTGGTTTATTTATCGCATTTAGATTCATCCCATGTATAATCCTTACAGGAGGAATAAAAGATTTAGACAAATTGCTAAATGAAATAAATTCGAATATAAATAAGACAAATAAATCTCTTATCGGTAAATTTTGTTAATTGAATCAAGCGTATAGGATGTGTTCGTTTTTGAGCACATCTTTTTTATGCCGGATTCTAGGGCGGCTAAGCCCCATTAAGCCAGCTCGCCCAGGCCGAACTGGGACTGGACTACTTAGTCGCACGTTTTCTGCGTAGCGGACCCGCTGACCGGCCACTTCACCCAGGCGGACACGCTCATCCCCGAGCCGGGGAAGGCGGGCTTCGACGAGCTCAGCCGCCGGTTTCGCTACCCGCCTTCCTTATAACCACCTGCTCCTTCCGGCTATAATAGGGTATTAAGAAAGAAGGTGGAAATGACGTCTCACGCATCCTGTCTCCCCTCGAAAATCGCCTCCCTTCTCCTTCTCTGCGGGGCAACCTGTGTGTCTCTACTATCCCAACCGGACGGAATCGCCCACGCGCAGGATATCACCCCCACGCCTGATCCTTTAACCACTGCGACGGAAGAAGCCGTCACCGTACCGACACCCGAACCGCAGCCGGCGGCCGCCCCCCACTACAAAGCCTACCAGGATATTGTGCTGGATTACATCCAGATGTTCACCCCCACAGAGGGCTGGGCGCTCAGCGGGCAGACGGTGCTTACCAGCGTCAACGCCGGGCTGACCTGGCACGAAGCCTCCCCGCCGGAAGCCATCCCTGACGGAACAGGCGCCGTGCCCTGCGCGGCATTCCTTGACAGGAAAACGGCGTGGGTCATCTATACCATTGACGGGCAGATCGACCCGGCAGCCTCCGTGTGGCATACCGCCGACGGCGGCCTGACCTGGACTCCCTCCGCTCCCCTTGACCATCAGGTCTACGGCGACAAACTGTGGGCCGAATTTGCCGTGCTGGATGAGGGCACCATCTGGATGATGGTGCGCGGCATGTACGCCGGTGCCGGGTCACACTTCAACCATAACCTGTTCCGGAGCCTGGATGGTGGCCTGACCTGGCAATTCCTGCCCTCTGAATTCAGCGATGATTACACCGGTATGGTCTTTTCGGATGTCCTCTTTGGCCTGCGCACCCTGCAGACCGTCCAGGTCTACGCGCCCTCACCCCCGGCGTATGAAACAACCGAAGATGGCGGCGCCACCTGGCAAATCCATGAGCTTCCGCCCCCGCCGGATGATCCGGACCTGTTCACCCGCTATGCCAACTGCGAGACATTCCAGCCGGTGACGCTTTCGAATGAGTCTTACCGCATGGTCGTGGCCTGCTTTGACAATTTCAATCCGCCCCAGCAATATGAGGGGTACTTCTACTCCAGCCGTAACGGAGGAAAGACCTGGCTGTTCGGCAAGCTGCCGAAACAATCCCGGCCGGATACCGCCCAGGTGGTCTTTTTCAACACAGAAAATGTCTATTTACTTGGCAAACATTCCTTCCAGAGCTCGGACAACGGCATGAAATGGTCGTACCTTAAGGTGGTCAACTGGGACGGGCAATTCTCCTTCCCCGACCCGCAGCACGGGTTTGCCATTGCGCGATTGCAGGGGGGAGTATCCCTGGTGAAGACCACCAACAAAGCCTACACCTGGTCGATCGTTTTACCGCGGATCGTGCGATAGGTCGATGGAGATCAGAGTCGACAACCTAACCGGACCGGAAGTTCTGGCCCTCCTCGAGATGCACCTGCGCTCGATGAGTGAAACCACGCCGCCTGAGAGTATGCACGCCCTGGGGTTGGAGGCGCTGCGCAAATCTAATATCACCTTCTATACGGCGTGGGACGATGGCGAACTGCTGGGATTCGGCGCGCTGAAAGCCATGGGCGGCAACCGGGGGGAGATCAAATCGATGCGCACGGCGCACGCGCACCTGCGCAAGGGGGTAGCCCGTAGTGTCCTGGAACATATCATCGCCGAAGCCCGGCGGCGGGGATACTGCCGCCTGTACCTGGAGACCGGTTCGCAGCCGTTCTATGAACCCGCCCGCCGACTGTATACCTCGTTGGGCTTCGAGGAATGTCCGCCCTTTGAAGGCTACGCGGAAGACCCGAACAGTTATTTCATGACCATGGGGCTTTAAACGCTGGATGGATTGAAGACTTTGTTCCACCAGTAATAATGTTTAATCCGTGCGGGATGCTTCACCGCGTTCCGCATGACAGAGAGCCCGTCATCCTGAGCGAACGCGAAAGATTTCTACTGTAATTACTATGTACTTACATTGCCAGAGGAACGCGTAGACCCTGCGGGATGCTTCACCGCGTTCCGCATGGCAGATTGCCCGTCATCCTGAGCAAACGCGAAGGATCTCTCCCGGCTGAACTTTTACAGTAATTACGCCACCGGGGTATGGGTCGCAACCTGCGGGATGCTTCACAGCGTTCAGTAGGGCAGAGAGCCCGTCATCCTGAGCAACGCGAAGGATCCCGACTGAACTTGTATAGAAATTATGCCACCGGGGTATGTGTCGCACCCTGCGGGAGGCTTCACTGCGTTCCGCATGACAGATTGCCCGTCATCCTGAGCGAATTCTAAGGATCCCACCCGGCTGGCATAGATTGGTAATTATGCCACCCGGGGATTGGGTCTCAACCTGTGGGATGCTTCACTGCGTTCCGCATGACAGAGAGCCCGTCATCCTGAGCGAACGCGAAGGATCCCACCCGGCTGGCATAGATTGATAATTACACTACCGGGTTATGGGTTGCACCCTGCGGGAGGCTTCACCGCGGTCAGCATGACAGTGAGCCCGTCATCCTGAGCGAACGCGAAGGATCTCTTCCGGCTGGCATAGATTGATAATTACGCTACCGGGTTATGGGTTGCACCCTGCGGGAGGCTTCACCGCGTTCAGCATGACAGATTGCCCGTCATCCTGAGCAACGCGAAGGATCTCTTCCGGCTGGCATAGATTGGTAATTACGCCACCGGGTTATGGGTCGCAACCTGCGGGATGCTTCACCGCGTTCAGCATGGCAGAGAGCCCGTCATCCTGAGCGAAGCGAAAGATCCCACCCGGCTGGCATAGATTGGTAATTACGCCACCGGGTTATGGGTCGCAACCTGCGGGATGCTTCACCGCGTTCCGCATGACAGATGAGCCTGTCATCTTGAGCGAACGCGAAGGATCCCACCCGGCTGGCATAGATTGATAATTACGCCACCCGGGGATTGGGTCGCAACCTGCGGGATGCTTCACCGCGTTCAGCATGACAGATTGCCCGTCATCCTGAGCGAACGCGAAGGATCTCTCCCGGCTGAACTTGTATAGAAATTACGGCACCCGGGGTATGAGTCGCACCATACGGGATGCTTCAACGCGTTCAGCATGACAGATTGCCCGTCATCTTGAGCGAACGCGAATGATCTCTCCATGCTGAACTTGTACAGAAATTACGCCACCCGGGTTATGGGGCGCACAATACGGGATGGTTCACTGCGTTCTGCATGACAGAGAACCCGTCATCCTGAGCGAACGCGAAGGATCCCTCACGGCTGGCTCAGAGGAATGTAGGATGGATTGATGGTTGCAATCTTCATAACCCTCCTCTATGATAAAGAAAGGGTGAATTGAATATTAGATATAAAAGAAATGCATTCAGGGAGGTTTATTATGGAACGTCGGACCATCCAAATGCTGCTCACATTCCTTGCCATAAGCGCATGCATGCTGGCCTGTCAATTCTTCTCGGTCGGGGGACAAAAACCCGAAACCGGCGAAATCAATCCCATGGAAGAAGGATCCACCGAAACAGAACCGCAAAAAACGGATGGGATATTACAGCCCTTAAAAGAATTCTTTGGCGGGGAATCCGGTCCATCACTATCGGATGTCAATATTGGCGGTACAGTGCCCATGGGGTTCACTCTGGTAGACCAGCTTGGTGGAAGTACAAAAGCCGTGGTTGCCCGGGGCGACCGCGTTTATATCGGCCAGGGGCCAAGGGTGGTGGCTCTCGATGTGTCTGACCCCCAGAAGCCGAGGGTACTGGGGGAGAGTAAAGTCCTTCCCGGTCTGGTAACGGGATTGGCGTTGGAGGATGACACATTGTACGCCTCAGCCATGTACGGAGGACTTCATGTTTTGGATGTCCATGATCCGGCAAAGATCACCGTAACAGGTACTGCCACTCCCAAAACCCCCGGATGTGACAGCCTGGCCATTCGCGATAAAAAAGCGTATATGGCCTGCAACCCCGGCGGATTATTCATCGCTGATATTTCCAACAGTAAGAACCCCGAATTGTTATATACCCCGGACAAACCGACCGGAGCTTCCATATCGATAGCGCTGGTCGGGGATTATGCATACATTGCGAATGTCACTGATTACACACTGGATATTTTCAACATTCAAGACCCGCGGAATCCGGAAAAAGTCGGGGCATATTCTCTATTATTGTTGCCGGAACCCGAATATACCAGCGGGATCATTTCAAGCGTCAGGGAATGCGGTGGTCATCTTTGCCTGGCGGCCGGTCAGGACGGGCTGATAATCATGGATGTTACCGATCCAATCAATCCCTCCGTGGCCGGCTGGCTGGACACCGCGCCTACATCCGGACTGGTTGTTGACGGGACCATGGTCTATCTGGCGGATGATATGGAAGGCATCCACGTCATTGATATATCAGATCATAAAAATCCCCGTGAGGTAGGGTTGATCCCCACCCGGATCGGTGGATGGGAGCTTTCAGTGAATGAAGTGGTGGAACGCGGATTGTTCATTGATGAAGATAAACTGTATATTACAGACCAGACCTACGGGTTGACCATCGCCGATGTGGGCAATATCAACGGGCTACAGCGTATCGGGCATTACATGACCCCGGTACCGGCCACTTTATTTGAGATCAGGTTGGATAAAAACATCGCGTACATAATCGGTGATTGGAGTGGATTCCGGGTGGTGGATGTGTCTGACCCGGAGAATATGCGCGAACTGGCTTATGATGATGAACGCAAGAATGTGTCCATACCAACCCCTCGAGGGCTGGTTGTCCGAGAGGGGTACGCGTATATCGCGGATGCAAATTACCCGCTTCATATATTCTCTATAGACGACCCATCCAAACCGGTACAGGTGGGAGCGTTATTTGACCCGGCTGCGCCCGATGGCGCCTACGATATTGTGCTGAACGGTGATCTGGCCTATATGTCGTACTGGGACAACAAAAAAGATGCTGATTCGAGAAACGGTATTATGGTTGTGGATATCAAAGACGCATCAAATCCCAAAGCGTTGAATTTTGTGGATGTCCCCAATGACGGATGGACTCTAGCCCTGGCCAAAGAGCACCTGTACATGTTGGATATGAATCAGGACTGGCGGCAAAAAGAAAAAAAGGAACCCATCTCTCTCAGGGTTTTTGATATTGCCAATCCGCAGAACCCATCCTGTGTTAACACTATAGAGCTTCCGGGCGCGCAAAACCTTTCTCCGACAGACATGGTCGTTGATGGAGAACGTTTATATGTCCGCATCCTTCCAACCGGGGTGCTGGTCTACAACCTGAAAGACCCTTCAAATCCGGAACTGGAAACATCCATACCCTTCATGGGCGGTATGCCGGACATCATGAAAGCGGGAAAATACCTTTTCCTCGGCGGAATCATGGCATACGATATATCTGATTTCGAAAAACCGGAATTTGCCGGACAAACCGGTACGCTTCAAGCCTGGGATGCCGTGTTGGATCAGGACATGTATTATGTGATTACCTCTTTCCAGGGGTTATACCTGTTCAAATTTGATCCATTGAAGTGAGCTGTTTCAGAAAGGGACATGTAAAGGCTCCTATGGAGCCCTTCCATTCCGGAACCGGTAGTGAATTCGTAGGGGATTTCATAAACATTTTCTTTTTTATTGATTGGCAACAGGGTGTACTTAAGAAAGATGGAGGCACATCCTGTAGATGAATGGTGTGTTGTATCCTTTTATGACAAGAGTCCATAAAACCCGGATGGAACCATTTTCGGCTTCATCCCTACAGGCAATTGAAATTCCGGCTCTCTTCCCTTATAGTGGAAGTGCGAAAGATACCGGAAACCAACGCGGATTCGCATTGGGAGGAGAAAAAAATGATCAGAAACTACCATGTTATAACAGCGTTTCTGGCATTAACTTTTTTGATGGCAGCCTGCAACCTGCCCATGGCAATGGCCCCTGCCGCTGAACCGACAGCTTTGCCGACAGATACACCGGTTTCCCCGACAGAAACCCCGCTTCTCCCCACAGAAACCCCACCGCCCCCAACCGAAACTCCCGAACCAGAAATTGTGCATGTCATGTGGCCCGGCTCGCCGTTGGGCAACCTGAACCAGACGGTGCACGACCAGGTGGATGACAGGACGGCTAGCGAGAAGCAGGCTTTTGGTGGTGATGATTTCCGCAACGGCAAATATGAGCGCCCCTTCGACCCGGAAATGAATTACCTTCCGTATGCCGACCTGGTCTCCGTGTACCTCAACCGGCAGGATCCCCTGTGGATCTATGTTTCCTTCACAGTTAACGCACCGGTCAGCGTTGACCCGGAGGGAAAAACGAACTTCATGGTGGAAATCGACACAGACCTCGACAGCCGCGGGGATGTGCTCATCGTCAGTGGTATTCCGGAGAGCAAGGAATGGTCCACAAAATCGGTCAAAGTCTTTACCAACCCGGATGTCAATGTAGGCGGTACACTGGTGGTCAAACCGGACCCTTCGCTGTCTGAAGGCCGTGGATACTACCAGGAAATTTTCAACGATGGCCGTGGGGATGATCCTGACCTGGCCATGTCACGTCTTTCAAGGAACGACGCCGATACTGTCCTCATCGCCTTCAAGAACACGCTCTCCGGCGGTGAAAAAGGCGCCTTCATCTGGCTCCCATGGACAGACACAGGCATGCTTGACTGGTCTTTGTTCGAACACAACGACCATTTCACATTCTCCCAGGCCGGGTATCCGATAAAGGAAGACGCGGAAAACTACCCCCTGAAAGCCCTGTGGGGCATTGACAATACCTGCCGTATGCCGTCCGGTTTTACCCTTACCGGAACCATGCCCGGTCTGTGTCCCAACTATGATCCTCCACCGGCAACCGGTCGGTCAACCACCTGCGTGGAAGTGTGTTTCACCGTTGGTGCCGGAAGAGTGTGCACGTGCCAGTAAAGAAAAAAGCTGATTTGGTTTGCATATCTCTTCTGGTTGCCCAGACTGTTAATGGTAGGATTCAATATCGCTTATGCAAAAACAGGAGGACCGGATGATCACATCCAGAGACCATGCGGGGAAACCCATTATCAGCATCACAGACGGTAGAGACCTTGGGGAGATCAAGGGGCTGTACCTTGACCCCGATATGCGCCGTGTGGCCGGTGTATTTGTGGGAAGTGAAGGCTTGTTGAACCGCAAGCCGCTGGCGCTTTCCCAGAATGATGTCAGGGTTTGTGGTGTTGATGTCTGGCTGGTATCCGGCCCGGATGTTGTCAAACCGATCGAAGAGATCCCGGAATCCGTCTCATTCATTCCGGTGAACGAAGTACGTGGACGCGAGATACAGACCGAAGGCGGCACCAAACTGTGTGTTATCGAAGACGTGATCCTTGATAACGATGCGCACATTCTGGGTTTCCTGCTTGGTCGGGTCTTCTCGCAGGGACCGTTGGCCGAGCGCAAGGCCGTCTCTCGGGATGCCGTACTGACCCTGGGGAACAGGGAAGCTCCCATGACCGTCGACCTGGCCCAGGCGGAATCGCTGATCATTCAATCAATTTGAGCCCAAATAATCAGGAAAGCTGAACCGGTTCCTGGAAACCCGGAGGTATTAACGTGGTTGTTTCAAAACGCAAGCGTATTTTTTCCGGAATGGGGATCGTTCTGCTTGCCCTGGTACTGGGGTACATGGCTGTCAGGCCTTTTCACCTGCGCTGGGGAGCGACGGAAGAAGAAATATCCATGTCCATGCCGGGCACATTGAACGGCCGCAGCTGGACACGCGCCGTCACCATAGATGCTTCACCCTCTGCCATCTGGCCGTGGCTGGTGCAGTGGGGACAGGGACGCGGTGGTTGGTACAGTTATGACTGGCTGGAAAACATCCTGGGGTTCAATATTCATACTGCCGACCGCATCCTTCCGGAATACCAGAATCCGTCAGTGGGGGAACCCATCTGCATGGCTGAGAATGCCTGCACCAGCTTCATCAGCGTCATTGAACCGGAAGAATGGTTCGGCTGGCAGGCCAGTGACCCCGACGGTAAACCGGTCTGGACCTTCATGCTGGGACTCATTCCCGTGGATGACAGCCGTTCCCGGCTGGTTATCCGCGAAAGTTTTGACCCTGACGCCATGCCCGCGGCCGTCATCACCCTGATCGAAATCCCGGATGTGGTCATGGAACTTAAGGCGCTGGATACCGTCAAACAACGCGCCGAGGGGATCCCGGCTTCGCCGCTGGTTACGGTTCTTGAAATTGCCGCATGGCTGGCGGCGTTGGGCATGGGTATCACGGCTGCCGTGTGGTACATGCAATCGCCGGAGTGGAAGAAACCTCTGGCGGTTGGTCTGCTGGCGGTTGCCGTTTTGCTGGTGCTCACATTCCTGTTTCCGCCGCTCTGGCTGCGGGTTGTGCTGGATCTGGGGCTGCTGGGCATGCTTTTCTACGCGCGTCCGCGCTGAGCCATGTCTGCTCTCTCTCCGGCTTCCATTCCTTTTCTCATAGTCCTGGCTTTGCTCATCGTCCATGAGATGGACGCCGTCCATTGCCGGGAATGGACAATATTTCCATTTCTTTTCCGTTTGGACGACGGTACGGGTTTTCTCCTATTCACAGCCGCGCATATTCCATTGATATTTCTGGTATTGGCCGGTCTAGCAAGTGGTTCCATTTTTCAAACCGCGATCCGTACGGTGTTGGATGTATTCTGTATCGCGCATGTCGGTCTTCATGTGCTTTTCAAACGGCACCCATCCAACCGGTTCGAAAATAATTTCTCACAGTTGATCATCATCGCCTGTGGTCTGGCCGGATTGGTCGATCTGGTTTTCCTGATCGAATTGTAAAGGGGCATGGAAGTCCCGGGGAGAGATATGAATGGCAACCTATATCATTGTCAGCATAGCGGGTGGCATCCTGTTCGGCATGATGGACGGATTGATCAATGCAAACCCACTGGCCGTCAGGCTGTATGAGGTATTCAAACCGGTCGCGAGGACCGTAATCAACGTACCGGCCGGTGTGGTTATTGACCTGGCATATGGTTTCCTGCTGGCCGGATTATTCCTGTGGCTTTATCCGGCTTTGCCGGGGAATACCGGCTTACTGAAGGGTGTTTCCTTCGCAGTGATGCTCTGGTTCCTGCGGGTGGCGATGGGAGCCCTATCACAATGGATGATGTACACCATACCCGTGAACACCCTGTTGTATTCGCTGGCTGCCGGGCTGGTCGAGATGCTGGTTCTCGGCATCCTTTTCGGACTGACGCTGCGACCCTCCTGACCTTCCAGCCGGTTGGCTGTCTCCCGGCGAAGGCTATTGGATCTCTTTCTCCAGCACGGCTTTCAACCGGCCATACTGGCGTTCCATTTCGGGCAATCCGGCCCGGGCGCCTTCCAGGTCGCCGGATTTAGTACATTTTTCGACAACCAGCGCGGCAGCCCGTAATGCTTCACCGCCAATATTGGCGGAAGATCCTTTGATCGTATGTGAGTGGAGTTCAATGCCACCCATATCACCTTTTTCCAGGCAATCCTTTAATTCCTGCAATTGTCTGGGGGTTTCGGTCAGGTAAATTTCCAGGATCGAACGGGCCAGTTCTTCGTCGTCCATCAACCGCTGCATGAGGGATTTCTTGTCAAACACGGGCGGCTGGTTTGGGTCTTCTACCGGTTCAGAAGCCAGATCTTTTTCAGACTGCGCTTCGACTGTCACTTCAACGGCCGGAAGCCAGCTTTGCAGAACGTCGGATAACTTCTGCGGATCAATGGGTTTGGAGACATAGTCATTCATACCGGCTTGCAGGCAATTCTCACGGTCGCCCTGCAGGGCGTTGGCCGTCATGGCGATCACCGGAACATCATGGCTCAGCACCTTTGATTTTTTATCCCGGATTCGGCGGGTGGCTTCAAAGCCATCCATCACCGGCATTTGCACATCCATCAATACCAGGTCATAGGGGATATGCGATAGGGCGGAAAGGGCTTCCTCTCCGTTAGCGGTGGCATCCGCCTTCAAACCAAGCTTTTTCAGGAAACCCAGGGCCACCTGCTGATTGATGATATTGTCTTCCACCAGCAGGATGCGTTTCCTGGTATCAATGGCAGGGTGGCACATTTCCCGTGCCGAGTGCCGGGTGACTATCTGATGGTTTTCTGGAGCCGCTTCCGGTTCTCCTTTTACCTTGGGTTTGTGGGTGGCCAGCGTGGCAGAGAGTACGTTGAACAGATCGATGTGCCGCAATGGTTTTACGAGATACCCGGCGAAACCAATGCTCTCAAAGCGGCTGCTTTCGCCGCGTTCACCAAGGGATGTCAGCAGTACCAGCGGGATCCCGGAAAGGTTTTCATCGTCCTTAATCGCCTGCGCCAGCATGGCACCATCCATGCCGGGCATATGCATATCAAGGACGGCGATCTTAAAAGGATCTCCCGAATGATGCGCCTCTTTCATCAGGTCCAACGCGATTGGACCGTTGGCTGCTTCCACGGGGCGCATTCCCCAGGATGTCATTCGGATGGTCAGCATTTCACGGTTTGTGGCATTGTCATCCACGATTAAAACCCGTATACCCTTCAGGTTGGCCGGTGCCGGAAGCCTGGTCTGGCTCCCTTCCGGTTGCAGCTTCAATTTCGCGGTAAACCAGAATTCGGAACCCTGTCCCGCTTCACTCTTCACTCCGATGGTGCCATCCATTAATTCGGCCAGTTGTTTGGAAATTGCCAGGCCGAGGCCGGTACCGCCATATTGCCGGGTGGTTGAGGCGTCAGCCTGGGTGAATTTATTGAATATCAGGTCAATTTTTTCGGAAGGAATGCCAATACCGGTATCGCAAACGGAGAAGAGCAATTCCACCTCGTCCTCTGTTTTTGACTGGCAATGAACATGAATGGCTACTTCACCTTTTTCGGTGAATTTGATCGCGTTGCCGGTCAGGTTTGTCAGGATTTGACGCAGCCGCCCCGGATCACCTTTAATGAAGGCTGGAACTCCGGGATCCGCCGCGCAGATGAATTCCAATCCCTTTTCCTGGGCACGTACAGCCAGAGTGGCGGCAAAATCGTCAAGCATCCCCATCAGGTCGAAATTCATAGCTTCGAGTTCCAGCTTGCCGGCTTCGATTTTGGAGAAATCAAGGATGTCGTTGATCAGGGTCAATAAATTCTCACCACTGGAACGGATGATCTCGGCATAGCGGCGTTGTTCCTCGTCCAGGTTGGTATCCAGCAGTAAACCGGTCATTCCGATCACGCCGTTCATGGGAGTGCGGATCTCATGGCTCATGTTGGCCAGGAATTCGCTCTTGGCAATATTTGCCATCTCTGCTTCAACTGCCAGCGTGTTGGCCTGAGATATGGATTGTTCGAGCTGCCGGTTCATCTCCTGCAGTTCATCCATGACCATTCTCCGGTCAGTGACATCTGTGGAGGTGCCGAAGGTGCCGATGATCTCTCCGTTTTTATCCAGCAAGGGGAGTTTGGTGGTCAGCACCCAGCAGTCCGGTTTTCCGTCAATGGTTTCCTTTTCTTCTTTGCGGATGGGCTGCCCGGTGCGGATGATCATCTGTTCGTCTTCATAAGCCGGGCGGGCATGTTCTTCGGTAAAGTAATCAAAATCGGATTTTCCCACCGCATCTTCGGGCTTGCCTACATTCATTAGTTCGGCAGTGGCGTTATTGATGCGGATGAACCGGCTTTCCCGGTCCTTGAAATAGATCTTGTCCGGCAGGCTGTTCATCAGGTTATTGATCAAGACCTGCTCGATATTCAATTCCTCTTCCGACCGTTTGCGCTCGGAAATATCCTGAACATTCACAGCCCGGTAAAGCACCCGGCCGTTTTTATCCTTGATGGCCGTTGCATCGATCAATACCGGGAAAACTGTGCCGTCTTTGCGCACATGTTCTGATTCAAAAACCTGCCTTCCAGATTTATGGATGGATTGGATCTTGGCAGACAGTTTTTTCCTGGCGTCCGGTGCGATCACATCTTGAATGGAGAGGTCCCGCATTTCCTCAAGGGTATATCCGTGCATTTGCGCGAAAGCCGGATTGACAAGTTCATAGCGTGTTCCATCCGCGCTTTCTACGGTAAGACCCCAATCGGCGTGCAGGAACACATCCGCCCACTTGCGGTTCTTCTCCATCGCCAGCTTGCGATCGGTGATATCTCGAATGACGAAAACAATGCCGATCTTCTTGCCTTTTTCATCCCGGATGACTTCCGCGTTGGCTTCAATATCTATTATGCTATCATCTGATCTTCCCACGCGGTACTCGACAGGACCATTGAAATTATTCTCCAGTATCAGGTTGAGGTCAGTTTCCGCCCGCATCCGGTCTTCCGGTGCCAGAAAATCAAGGATTGACCGGTCCTGCAATTCTTCCTGGCTCTCATGCCCGAACATTTTACAGGCAACGGGTGAAGCCACCCGGATCCGGCCTTTTAAATTGGTAATGGTGATGTTGTCAGGAGATGCATTTAAAATCGACCGATATAGGGCTTCACTTTTTTGAAGAGCTTTTTCTGTATGTCTGCGCTGTGTAACATCACTCATGAAGCTCAATGTCGCTGGTGCATTTTCCCATTGGATCAACAGAGTGTTGATTTCCACCCAGAGAATGCGCCCGTCTTTCTGTAATAGTCTGAACTGGTATAGATTTTCTGCTTTCTGTCCCTTCAGGCGTAATTTGTGCCGGTCAACAACCGTCTGACGATCATCCGGATGAATGAATTCCATGAAAGGTTTGGAGAGCAATTCCTCTTCAGTAAAGCCTGTTAGCTCCAGCATCTTGGAATTACACAGAACAATGGCGCCGTTCTGCACAACTGTGATCGCCTCACGGATATTCTCAAAGATCAGATTGCGGAAAATTTCCATCTGTTGGTAATTACCTGTGTCTTGTGATTTTCTGGATAATTCCGTGAACGCTCGTTCCATCACTCACCAACCTTCCCCTTATTGGCATTGTCTTTTCTATCGGGGAATGAGTCTGTACACTGGAATATTGCTTCATTACAAATTTGCGGATCTTAATGCAAAATCTGGGATTCTACGTTTTAAAGAAAAAGCAATGAGCAGAGTGATACCTTTCCCGCCATTGGCATGGATTCACCCTTTGTGATTGTCAGTTTCTTCAAAAATGGGATAATCCTCCATCATCCATATACTAGGATGATGTTGCTCTGATTACTGTAAAAGTTCGGTTAAATCAACCCGAATTTCACAATCGCTTCCCGGAGATAATCATAATCGGTTTTTAGGATATGGTGATATGGACACCATGAAAGACATAAGGATATTTACGGCCCGTTCATCAGAACAATATCCGGCCCGTTTCCTCAAATCATTAAAATGAGAAAGTAGAAAAGGAATCGCTGTACAATCCTGTATTACAACCTGAATTCAGAGACAATCGTCTTTAGTACCTGAGCCATATCAGCCAGTGATTGTGCGGATGCTGTTACTTCCTGCACCTGCGCGCTCATTTCTTCCGTACTCGCGCTGACCTCTTCAATGGCAGCACTGTTCTCCTCACTCACACTGGCGATGTTCTCGAACGCCAGATTGACTTCGGATGTATTTACAGCCATTTCTTCCGTGGATGCCGTATTTTCCTCCACGATCGCGGAGACAGAATCAACAGCGGATACCAACTCGCTGGCAAAGGCGTTCATCTTTTCAGCGGCTTCACCGGCTTGCATCGCCTGACCTTTTACCGCTTCCGCGGCAGAGAGAATATCATAGAGTGCGGTTCCGGCTTTATTGGCACTGGCAACGCCCAGTTCAACTTCCCGGGAACCTTCATCCATGGCATTCACCGCTTCAGCAACCGTACTTTGGATTCCGGAAATCAGACTGCCAATTTCTTTGGTTGCCTGGGATGACCGTTCTGCCAGTTTCCGAACCTCATCCGCAACGACGGCAAAACCCTTGCCCTGTTCTCCCGCCCGGGCTGCTTCGATGGCGGCATTTAACGCCAGCAAATTGGTTTGGGAGGCGATTTCTTCAATGGTTTCGATAATGGCGCCAATTTCTGCAGAACGTTTTCCCATTTCCTGCACTTTTTCGGCAGACGCCCCCACTTTTGTTTTAATACTCTGCATTCCTTCCAGGGTAGCTTCAACGGTCTCAACCCCGCTGCGGGCAGCATCGGTTGCAAGGGCAGAATCCCGGGTGACAGATTCGGCATTGCCGGCCACCTGTTGGATGGAGGTATTGATCAGAGCGGTGATTTCGGAAGCCTTGGTTATGGCCTGACTCTGTTCTTCGGCGCCTTTGGCTACACCTTCAATGGCTTTAGACATGTGCTCAACCGAAAAGGCTGTATTGCTGATGGCCGCCGCCTGATCACCGGTTCCTTTGGCTACCTGCTGGACCGTTGTGGCAATCTGATTCGTTGCCTGGCCTGCCTGATATGCCGACTCTGCCAGCATGGAAGATGCATTTTCCACTTTATTGGCACTTTCTGTAACTTTACTGACCAGGTTTCGCAGATCGGAAATCATTTCGGCAAACGCCAGACCCAGTTGATCGTCATCTGACCGGGGTTTAGCTTCAACGGATAGATCACCCCCGGCAACCTTCTGGGCGATTTCAACCATCTCTTTCAGGTAATCAAGCAGACCGAAACTCGCTCTGAACATTCCACCGACTTCATCCCCTTGTTGTTTAAACCGGTTCAGATAGGATTGATCCTGCCCTTTCATATCCAGGTCGCCCGTGGCCAACAGATTGATGCTTTCTGTGATCTTTTGAATGGGTTTTACGATCAATCGAACTGCAAACAAACCCAGGATAATACCCAGAATTGCGGCAATGATACCGGCAATCACACTGTAATTCAAATTGCGTAGAATGATCAGGTTCACTTCTGCCTGATCCTGATCCAACAGGAGTCGCCAGCTTAATTTCTGTCCCTTTTCCCCGCCGAGCTGACTGTAGGAAAGAATTGCCGGATGTCCATCAAGGTCATTAATTTTTGTCCAGCCATTCTCATTGGATGCAAATAATTCTACCAACTCACCGGGAGCCGGCTGCATGATTTGTTCGGAATTCTGGCTGAAAAGAACATTTCCATCCGAATCCAGCAGGACGGCGCTTCCGGTTTCACCAATCTTCACATTACTTAAATTCTGGAATAAAAGCGAGACATCCAGTGTTCCTCTTAATACGCCGACTACCTGTCCGGTGTCATTATCATAAATGGGAACTCCCAGATTCATGGCATAGGCTTTGGAACTATCATCATATTCTACGGGTGCGATAAAGGAATTGCCCTTTCCTTCCGCGAAGGTCGAAACCCACCATCCCTCATCGCTCTGGAGGAAATCGCTGGTCCGGTCTGTCATGGCGATGTTCAAACCTTTGATATCAGTAACAAAAACTTCTATCTCTTCCGGGTTGTTGGCAATAAATTCTTTCAGATAATCTGTGAGCTCACTCGATTCAATGGCTTGGATGGCAGGTTCAATATCCGGTTTTTTATCCTGCCAGTCCTGGTCTAGTGCTGATATCTCGTCCTTCGATAATTCCGCCCTATCCACGTTTGCCTGTTTGACCGCTTCAATCAGAGAAGGCGTCCGTGCCAGCGTTTCCAGAACGTTCAGACCACCGAATACCTGATCTGCTGCACGGAGGATCACATCATCGCCCAACATAACCAGTTGATCCCCGATCTGTTGTGTTGTCTGGTTGACATTGAGGACATAATTTACAGCAACCAGTGCGGTAATACTCAAAATAGCTACCAGGAATATTATGATGGAGAACTTTGTTCCAATTTTCCAATCATTCCAGTTAACACTTGGTCTTCGATCTTTTTTGTCCATTTTTCTATTCTTCCACTCCGTCCAGTTTGAAAACCCCGAAAACTTTATTACACGGAATACCGTATGAACACCATGCGTGTGCGGCGAAGAATTTTCAATGATATCGTTTTAATTTTAGACAAGATTTAAATTCTGGGAATAAATAATGAGTAAAATGCGAAACTCCTGACATTCTTGCTGGATGAAAAATACAGGCAATGAATTGTCTAGTGATTCTCTTTATTCTTTAAAACGGGATTTCAAAAAGGCTGTACCGGTGGGCTGGATCTTTCCTGATGAATAGAGAACAAGAAATTTTGAACAGTAAACTGTACGCGTATCAGGTGGAAATAGGCTCAGGCTTTTACCTTTCGGGCAAATTCAGCCCCGAATGCCCGACCCTGTGTCAATTCATCATGGCTAGGAGCTCCGTTGAATGTAAATGTACCCGATAGGTCCCATTCCAGTTTTTGAGCCAGTTCGGCGAATTCGCGTTCACCGCCGCCCGCCCAGGCATAACTGCCAAACACCGCCGCCTTTTTATGATACATATGCTTGCTCCCGGCCATATCCAGGACGGCTTTCATTGTGGGGAACAGCATACCTTCGTATGTCGGCGCGCCGATCATGACGCCATTCATTATGTGCAGGCTTGGAAGGATATAGCTGGTATGAGTTTTCTGGACGTTGAAGATCTTCAACGGCACACCTTCATCCCATATTCCCTGGGCTACGGCTTCCATCATGGCTTCGGTATTTCCGTACATGGTGGCAAACAGCAGGGTGACTCCCGGGTCGGCCGGTTCGGTTGCCAGGTTGCACCAACGGTCATACAAGTCAATCATCCGACCGGGCGCATTACGCCAGACCAGTCCATGTGACGGGGCGATGATCTTCACCGGAACCTCAGCCAATTTTGTAAGGGCTCCACGTACCGGGCGGGGAAATATGGCGATGATATTGGTGTAATACCGTAATGCCTGTTCTTCATACCATCCGGTTTGTACGGAGGGATCATCGAATATGGTCCCATTTAGAGCGCCGTAACTACCAAACGCGTCGCAGGAGAAGAGGATCGATTCGCTTTCCTCGTAGGTCATCATGGTTTCCGGCCAATGTAAGAATGGTGTGCTTACAAACCGGAGGGTGTGTTTGCCGAGGTTAAGTGTTTCCCCTTCCTTCACCACCCGCACATTGTCTGTGATGCCATAAAAATCCTGCAGCATGGTCTGAGTCTTCTTGGTGCCGATCAGTTGGATTTGCGGAGCTGCGTTTATAAGCATGTGAAGGACGCCGGTATGGTCCGGTTCCATGTGATTGATGATCACATAATCGATGTCTTTCAGGGAAATCAGTAATTGCAGCTGGGTGATATATTCACCGGTCAGAATGGCTTTGTTCAGATCAATAACCGCGTTCTTTTCATCCCGGATCAGGTAGCTGTTATATGAGATCCCTTCCTGTGAGATATCCCACAGGCCTTCAAAAAGTGATGTGATCCGGTCATTAACACCGATCCAGTAAATACCGGGTTTTATTTCAACAGGCAGCATAATGATTACCTTTTTCTAGTAATTCTTTTGTTTTGATCGATTGCTATGCTGATTTTACCTTAAAGAGAAAACCATCATCCATTAAGCAGGCGCAATTATTTTTATCAAACAGATGGCTGCAACAGGAATGGCTGATGTGCGTACAATAGTATATGATCTGTGACCGGGGTTATGTACGATGGTCACCGGAAAAAGGAGAGCGGGATGAAATCACTTGTACTGTATGAATCTTTTTTTGGGAACACAGAAAAAATCGCAAAAGCTATGGGAACCGCGCTGGGGCTGGCGGAACAGGATGTAATGCGCGTCAGTGATGTCAATCCGGGGCAGCTTGATGGGGTGGATTTGTTGATCGTTGGTTCACCCACCCGGGCTTTCCAGGCATGTGCGGAAACAAAAGCCTTCCTCAAAAGCATACCATCCGGAGGTTTACGCGGGAAAAAGGTGGCGGCGTTTGATACCCGTGCTGAAATGACGGATAAAACACCCGGTTTTTTAAAGTTTATGGCTGGAATTTTCGGTTACGCGGCCGAACCGATAGCCCGGAAGCTCGTAAAGAAAGGCGGAACCCAGGTGTTGGATCCCGCTGGATTCTATGTTCTGGATTCAGAAGGTCCGTTGAAAGACGGCGAATTGGAACGCGCAGCCGACTGGGTAAAAGGGATAAAATAACCATCCCTTAAAAGAAAGAAGGGCGCGGAATTTTTTCCGCGCCCTTCTTTGTTCGACCTGGATTTCAGGCGCTAATTGTTTCACGTTGTAGAATATTCAACCCGCAGTTTTCAAAGATATGCAGTGGAGCAACCCCGATACCCACCACACTGGGACCCGTATGTGCCCCCAGGGATGGCGCAACGGGAACGGTCTCATCAAAAACACAGTCAAACATAGACGATATCCGTTCTTTCAAAAGGGAAACACCTTCGATATTGTCACCGTGCATGAGCTGTATGCGCAGCGGAATATTATCCGGGAATTTTTGTGCCACAATATCAGCCATGCGGTGGATGGCGCGCTTGAGGGTGGCAGCCTGCCCCCAGTTGTAATACTTACCGTCATCTTTGGCCACCCCGATGATCGGTTTGATATTTAACATCGAAGCCAGCAAGCCTTTCAAGTGGCTGATTCGCCCGCCGTGGATCAGGTATTTCAGATCACCCAGAGTGAACAGAGTTTGTTGGTTTTCGCGAATCTGGTCAATCAGTTTCAGGATATCACCCAGTACCCAGCCGGCACGGTTGGCCAGCGCGGCAGCCTGAACCTGCCAGCCGAATGGGCCGGAAAGCGTTTTTGAATCGATCACGGTCACATTGGCTTCGGGCACCATCTCCGCTCCGATGCGGGCGGAATTGAATGTCCCGCTCAATCCGGAGGATATGTGGATCGAAAGGATTTCCGGGTCGGTTTTTGCCAGGGTCCTGTACATATTGGCAAAGTCGCCCGGAGATGGCTGGGATGTTGTCGGGAATGCTCCCGTGGCGGTTAGGGTCTGGTAAAACTTGACATAATCAATTTCTTCTTTTCCGACGTACGTTTTGCCATCCAATACTATCGTCAGGGGCAGGGTATGAATGTCCAATTCCTTTTCCACAGATTCAGGAAGGTCCATCCCCTGGTCGGTTACGATCTGCATATTGCCTCCATAGGTAAAAAAATGCCGGGAAAGGCATTCAGGATAATGCAAATGTATCACAGGCCAATATGCGTATAATGTGCCATAAGTTACACCACTCGTCCTATTTTCCGGCATCCGTTGCGAGTTGGTGATTGACTGGGAGGATGTATGTCCAAAGCGATCCGCAGTCTTTTGATCACTGTGATAATGGTTGTGGTTTCACTATCCTGTTCCATGCCGCTTGGACTCTCACCAACGCCAATACCCGTCGCATCTCAAACAACGGAACCCACGGCAACCATCTCGGTGATCGAGTTTTCTCCCACCATTCCCCTGGTGCCTGCGAATACGTCAACCGTTGAGCTGTTGCCGCCCGCTCCCACCGCTACATCCAATATCGCCTGCAACCAGGCAGCTTTCGAGGCGGATATTACCTACCCTGATGATACCGTTGTGCCGGCCGGTCAGAGTTTCATCAAGACCTGGCGGTTGAAAAACAGTGGATCCTGTACATGGACGCCGGATTATCAATTGATCTATGTTTCCGGTGATTCCCTCGGTGTGAGTCCTTCCAG
This sequence comes from uncultured Leptolinea sp., assembly GCA_964424035.1. Lineage (GTDB taxonomy): Bacteria > Chloroflexota > Anaerolineae > Anaerolineales > Anaerolineaceae > Leptolinea. The sequence goes on along the minus strand of CAYRHB010000041.1, from coordinate 8,096 downwards.
CCCGATTTCAAATGGAACGATCCAACCCGGTGAATCCGTTGACATCTCTGTCAACCTGACAGCACCGGCGGCGGCAGGAACCTACCGCGGGAATTACAAATTAAAAGCGCCGGATGGCACCATTTTTGGAATTGATGCTGCCGGGAATGTTTTTTATGTCCGGATTAAAGTCGAACCACAGGACACTGACAATAACGGGGAATCAGACCAGGCATCCAACCCGGAATTGACCCGCAGTTTGAAATTGACCAGTCCCTATATGACCGGGGATGATGTTAGTCAGCTTCAGGAGAAATTGCTGGATTTGGGTTATTCTGCTGTGGGGACTGCGGATGGCATATTCGGGAAGAAGACCGATACCGCGGTCCGCCAATTTCAGACCGACCGGGGGCTTGCAGTGGATGGGATCGTCGGTCCGGCTACATGGAACGCGCTGTGGAATTGAACGCTTCCTTTATAATCATCACACCACAGGCCAGCTCAATTTTCCCCAGCCATTTCAGGAGATGATCCATGCCCATTGCACCGTTTAAACTGGAACGCTACTATGCCCGCTATGAGTTCAATACCCGTATCATGCTCAGTTCCTCAGATTGTGAAAGCCTGTTCCTGTCAGACTTGCTGGAAATGGCATCTGCGGAAAGCCGGGTGTTGTGGGATAACCTGAAATTGGGGTACACCGAAACCCAGGGACACCCTGCATTACGCCAGGAAGCCTCCCGGATCTATACCGGAATGCAGCCGCAGAATCTTCTGGTTGCAGCCCCGGAAGAGCTGATCTATATTGCCATGCAAACCTTTCTGGAACCGGGCGACCATATCATCGCCCTTTCACCGGCGTACCAGTCCCTGTATGAGGTGGCCAGATCAATCGGATGTGCCGTCTCTTTCTGGCCGCTGCGGGTGGAAGGAACCTGCTGGGTGCTTGACCTGGATGAGCTGGAACGGTTGGTCAATCCGCATACCCGTTTGCTCGTGTTGAACATTCCCAATAATCCTACCGGGTTCCTGCCTTCAAAAGCGGAATTGGACGCGATCATCCAGTTTGCCCGACGGCACGGGTTGACCGTGTTTTCGGATGAAATGTACCGCCTGCTCGAATACCGTCCGGAGGACCAACTGCCGGCGATGTGCGACGTGTATGAAAAAGGGGTTTCTCTCAGCGGATTGTCAAAAACAATGGCTTTACCGGGGCTGCGCATCGGCTGGCTGGCTTCACGGGAGGCCGCTTTAATGGAAAAGTGGATGGCTTTCAAAGACTACACAACCATTTGCAACAGCGCTCCGTCAGAGGTGTTGGGGATCATCGCGCTGCAGAACCGTGAAAAGCTGGTGGCACGCAGTCTGACCATTATTCAGGAAAATTTGCAGATCGCCAATGGATTCTTTGAGCGGCACGCTTCACAGTTCAACTGGCTGCCTCCGCGGGCGGGATCCATTGCCTTCCCGCGCTGGCTGGGCGTGAAACCTGTTGAACAATTAACCCGTGAATTGGTGGAACAATTCAGTGTGATGCTGGTTCCGGGGACCCTGTTCGATCATCCCGGCAGTCACTTCAGGCTTGGACTGGGGCGCAGGAATTTTCCCGAAGGCATGGCTTCCCTGGAAAAATATCTGGCGGATTGACCCGGCATTTGTACATCAGCCGGTTTTTGGGTAGGATGGTATTTGAACTGTTTGATAAAACACTCTTGATCAAAAAGGAGAAGGCATAATGACAGTTGCCAAGATCACCGAGATCAAAGCATCATCCCCCAAGAGTTTTGATGATGCCCTGCGGGCCGGTGTAGCCCGCGCCCATAAGACCCTGAAAAATGTAAAATCTGCCTGGATTGAGAATCAGGAAGTTCTGGTTGACGAAAAAGGAGAGATCTGCGAGTACCGGGTGCAGATGAGGGTGACCTTCGTACTCGAAGATTGATCGTTCCTGGATCACCCTGAGGAGAAAACCGGCAATCTGATTTCAGGATTTCCCCTCGTATTCGGCTGCCAGTTGTTCAAAGAAAGCCTGCATGGCGGCATGGCGTTGTTCAGCCAACCGTCTGGCAGACCGTGTGAAGAGGCGGTCTTTTACCCTGCGCAGCTTGAACAAATACTCATGGTAGGATGAGTGGTGTTCACCGGCAGCTTCCTTTCCGGTCTGCAAGAACAGGTCGCTGGGGGTTTCATATATGGGTTCACCGGCCAGAACGGAATAGGCAATGGTCCGCGCGGTACCGATCGCGCCGATGACGTCCAGTTTGTCCGCGTCAAACAGGATTTTCGCCTCAAGTGTCTCCGGCATATCTTCCCGGTCGCGGTACCGGTGGGCGCGGATGGCATGCTGGACAGCTTCAATGCGATCCGTAATCCAGCCTTCTTCCCGAAGGACTTCGCCGGCGAACTTGGCTGAAGCCAGGTGGTGAACCGCGCGTCCCGCGCCGCCGGGTTCCGCTCCCCTTGAATCATGCAACAGGGCAGCCGCCTGCAAAATCTCCAGATCGGCACCTTCCTCTTCCCCCAGTTTCATGGTGGTGTGGTACACCCGCAATACGTGTTCAAAGTCATGCACGGCGTCTTCACCGGTATAAAAGGCGCGCGCCTGTTCAATGGTTGGCATGAATTACCTCTAACAAACAGGAATGATCCGGCCTTTTTTAACCACCGTATTGACCAGGTTTTCACCAAACCGGTAACCAATATGATGGTAATCGTTGACGGAAAGGAGCAGGATATCCGCCTGCTTACCGGGCTCAATGGAACCGATCCGGTCATCGCGCTGAATGGCGGCAGCCGAGTTGATCGTACTGGCAACAATGGCCTGGGCCGGTGTCAGCCTCATTGCCCGGCAGGCCAGAGCAATGACAAATTGCATATTACCGCACCAGGCCGTCCCCGGATTGCAATCCGTGGCCAGCGCGAGCAGTCCTCCGGCATCCAGTATCTCCTGTGCCGGGGTGTAATGCGGTTCTCCCAGCCCGAAAGGTGTGCAGGGCAGGGCAACCGCCACCGTGTTACTGGAGGCCAGGGCTCGAATATCATCCAATGAGGTCTTGACAAGGTGGTCGGCGGAAGCGGCACCCAGTTCTGCTGCCAGCTTTGCCCCGCCCAGGTTGTCAAATTCATCCGCATGTATTTTGAGCGGATAACCCAAATCACGCGCCGTGGTCAGTATGCGGCGGGTTTGATCCAGATTGAACGCGCCGGTTTCGCAGAAGACATCAACGAAGGGTAGAGGTTTTCCGGCTGCGTTTTTGTTCCACCAATTCCTGGCGCCCGGCAGCATCTTTTCCACGATCAGGCGGGTATACCCGTCCGGATCCGTCTTATACTCCGGCGCGATGGCATGTGCCGGCAGGAAGGTGGGGACTATTTCCAGTGGACCTTCCCTGTCGAGATCCAATAAAACCTGGAGCTGGTCAATCTCTGCCTTGTATTCCAGTCCGTAACCGGTTTTGGCTTCAACCGTGGTGGTTCCATGCCGGAGCATGGAGCGGGCGCGGCAGCGGGTCTGCGCGTATAGCGAATCGTGGTCCGCATCCCGTGTCGCCTCTACGGTGGAAATAATACCCCCGCCGGCTGCCAGTATCTCAAGGTAGGTTCGCCCTTCCAGGCGCATTTCAAATTCCAGCGCCCGGTCTCCGGCCCATACCAGGTGTGTGTGAGGATCCACAAATCCCGGCAGCACTGCTTTCCCGTCCGCGTCCAACCGGGGCTCATCGGGATATTTTCTGAGCAGTTCTTCCTCTGTTCCAACCGCCTCGATGATCTCACCGCGAATCAAAATCGCCCCCTGCTCGATCAACCCAAGCCGGCCCAGCTCGCGACCGCGTTGTGGACCACCCTGTATCGTTACCAGTTGCGAGATGTTATGGATTAGCATAATGAAATGGTATCATAAATCCACATAAACCAGTAATTTTTGACCAACACACAAGGAAGCTGTGTCTGTTTGCCCGGTTTGCCACCGAACCATGCCCTTCAATCCCCGATACCCGCGGGCGATTTGTCAGGCTTGCGTGAACTGTGTGGTTGACGAAGACCAAAGGCCGGTGGAGTTTTTCAATGAAGGAATGAGCGGGGGAATATTTGGTCTTTACAAGGATGATGGCTCCCCGTATCCTTCAACCGTTTGCTACATCCGGGGAGCGCGCTGTAATGCATCCGAGGCACATATGGGCGGGATTGTGATTGAGCTGATTGACTAAGTTGTTCTTCTGGTAGTGCGCTGTAAACCGCCCTTGACGGGTTGCAGGATCTTGAACCGGCTTATTCTCTTGCACGGCGGACCCGCGGCAGAATGGCCAGACCGAGAATATTCAACAGCATAGCCGCGATGACGTTAAAAGAAAACCCGCCAGCCGTATACAACCGTGGACCGAGGAACATCCCGGCCGCCATTCCCAGTGAGCTGGAAGCCAGAAATACGGCCATCAATGTCGCCCGGGCGGAAGGCAGGACCTCGGTCATCAACGGAAGGGCTGCCACCAGTGTGACCTCGAATGAGAAATAGAAAATAAACAGCCAGATCAATGCGCCAGTCACCGTTCCACCGATGAAGAACGGCAGAACAGTCGAAAGTATATTGACAATGAAACCGGCTGTGATCGTCCGGCGTTTGCCGAATCGGTCCACTACCGCACCCACCACGCCTTCACCGGCAAGCTCTGCCAGGCCGATCACGGTCGCCGCGGCGCCGATGGCGGCGATCTGCAGGCTGTAGGCTTCTTCCATCCATACCCCGAAGATCACGCTGATCACATTATTCCCGGCAATCACCAGAAAGCCCAGGGCGAGCCCGAACAGCGCAGCCGGAGAGCGCAGGATCAGGATGAACCTTGATCCACTGATCGTTTCAGTTTTTTCATGCGCGGGCAATGAGGGTACCAACAACCATACGGCTGCAATGGATAACAACCCGATAATGAACAGTGTAAGAAATGGTGATTGCCAGCCGGCGTTGGAGATTAAAAGCCCGACAACCGGTACCCCGACAATGAATGCTCCCGCCCAACTGATCTCCAGGATGGATAATATCAGGCCGCGTTTATTGTAGGAGATGCGGTCCCCGACATACGCCTGTACAGCCGGGAGGAAGATATTGTTCCCCAGGCTGGCCAACAGGAGCGCGATAAGGAAGGCGGTGTACACCGGCCAGACCAGCATTAACCCCACACCGGCTGTGTATACACACAATCCCAGGATCATACCGGTCTTGCGCCCCCGGCGGTCGGCAACTTCTGCCAGAAACGGGCCGACGGCGCTGGCTGCCATGGATGCCGAAACGGCGGTGGCCATGGAGGTCATATCGGCGCCCACTCCGCGGGCAAATATCAGCAGGAATGGGCTGGCCATGCGGAGGCTGGTATTAATGGCTGTCCGGATGATAAGAAATGCGGCGACCTGCAGGTTGAAGTGATGGGTTCTCATATATATATTTCCCCGGTGTGTTTTTCCGGTTGGCAATAAAGAAGTATAAACGGCTTTATCCAAAAGCATCCGGTAAAAAAGGGACGGAAGCCTCTCATGAAGCTTCCGTTTGTAATTACAGGTTTAAAACGATATTTCCTGTGCGATGAGCGGTTCGCGGGAATCCGGATTCAAACCAATCCCGGCCGGGTGGTGCTGCTTCAGTATAAATCTGGATTCAGGCGGCGACGGATTTTTTCAGGGTGGCAAATGTGGTGCTTTTGAGTCTGTTTACCAGTTCCAGTTGAGCGTCACACCATACATCATGCAGCGGGCAATTCGGCCCCAGCGGACATATCGATGGATTCAATGTGCATTCATTCAACGCCAGTGGACCGTCAATGGCTTCAACGACATCCAGAATCGATATCTTTTCCGGTGAGACAGCCAGTGATACACCACCGCGGGCACCGCGGGATGTGTGGATCAACCCGGCAATGGAAAGCTGCGAGATGATCTTGGCGAGAAATGAAGGAGGAATAGCCTGTTCATCAGCGATCTGGCTGGTGGCGGCCCGTTGGTTTGGGGGAAGCTGGGCGAGAAATAACATGGCGCGGAGAGCGTAATCCGCTTGTTTTGTGATCTGCATGGTGTCGTCCTTCGAATATCAAATTCAGATAAACTTTCTCCGATTGAAGTGTAATCGTTCCCGAAAATTCGGGCAAGTGATATCCATCATCGCTTTGAATGACAAATAACGAAAGTTAATACTGAATGGGGTTTTACTATTCCCGCTTATCCCTATAATGGTAGTAAATGACCTGTGGAGGGTGATATGCTCGAAGAATTCAAAAAATTCGTCATGCGGGGGAATGTCCTGGACCTGGCCGTGGGTATCATCATCGGCGGCGCGTTCGGGAACATCGTATCATCGTTGGTGGATGACATCATCATGCCGCCCATCGGGCTGCTGCTGGGAAAGGTCGACTTCACAAACCTTTTCCTGGCGTTGGACGGGAACACATACGCTTCACTGGCGGCGGCAAAGGAAGCTGGCGCCGCCACCTGGAATTACGGGCTATTCATCAATACGATCATTAATTTTCTGATCGTAGCCTTTGCCATTTTCCTGCTGATCAAACAGGTGAACCGCTTACAGAAACCGGCTGAACCGGAAGCACCAACCACCAAAGACTGCCCCTACTGCCAGACGGCGATCCCGCTAAAGGCAACCCGCTGCCCGCATTGCACATCGCAGCTCTAGATTAACCGTGCTTGACCCTGGCCCGCCGGGATTTGACACCCGGCGGGATTATTTGCGTATATAGGGGTATACAACCTCAAGGAGACAGGAATGGCAGACCTCTGGGTAACCACGGCTTTTGATTTTGAAGGGTACAAAATCACCCGAAACCTGGGTGTGGTGCGCGGTATCACCGTACGCTCGCGCAGCATGCTGGGCAATATTGCCGGCAGCATCCAGACCATTTTCGGCGGGAATATCAGCATCTATACGGAATTGTGTGAGCATGCCCGGGCGGAGGCTTTTGAATTGATGGTGCAGCACGCCCGTGCCATGGGTGCGAATGCCATCATTGGCATGCGCTACGACGCCAATGATGTAATGGAAGGTGTGACCGAAGTACTGGCGTACGGAACCGCGGTGGTGATCGAGAACGCATAAGCTCCTTCTTTATAGGGTAAAATCTTCCTCTACAGATCACGATCCATAATTCGATCCATCCAGGGAGCGTTTTGATTGCTCCATTTTTATCTGTATGAGGAGCCAACACGTAATGAATCCGCGACGAAAACAAATATTGCTGACCAATGACGACAGCATAAAATCACCCGGGCTGTGGGCAGCCGCCGAAGCGCTTTCAACGCTGGGATTTGTGACCATTGTCGCCCCGCGCGAACAGGCCAGCGGTATGGGGCGCAGCATGCCCTCCACGTCTGACGGCAAAATCACCACCACAGAACTGCACATCGGCGAGCAGGTCTGGGAGGTATATGCGGTTGGCGGAACACCCACCCAGACGGTTCAGCACGCGGTTCTGGAGATCATGGATATAAAACCGGACCTGGTGGTCTCGGGTATCAACTATGGCGAGAACCTGGCATCTGACCTGACATCTTCCGGCACGTTCGGCGCCGCGCTGGAGGCAGCTTCGCTGGGCATCCCGGCGCTGGCGACCAGCCTGCAATTAAAAAATGTGGTGGAAGATTACCTGAGCCATTCCACTGATTTTGATTTTTCAGCCGCCGCGCATTTTACCCGGCTGGTGGCGAATTTCATGCTGAACCACACGCTGCCGGAAGACCTTAATTTGATGAATCTGGTGATCCCCCACGATGCCACCCTGAATACCCCCATCCGGATCACCCGGCAATCGAAGAAACGCTATTTCATCCCCTACTCAAAACGTGACAGCCTGGAATGGGATGAGAACAGCAAGCTGGCCGGTTTTACCACTGTGGCCAAAGATGATATTGACCCGGGCACTGATGTGCATGCCATGGTGGTGGACAAGGTGGTTTCGGTCACCCCGTTAAGCCTGGACATGACGGCACGGGTCAGCCTGCCTGATCTGGACTCCGACCTGCACCGATCGTTCGAAGGGCTTGTGTAACCGGGAGTGGCGGTTGTGCCTGCGTTAGTGCCGCACTGCGATTTTTACAGTACAGGTATCGAAGCCGATGGTGAA
>CAYRHB010000040.1:16027-28108 GCA_964424035.1 uncultured Leptolinea sp. | reverse complement strand
GAAAATATCCTTGCCCCATTTGATGGGATCATTCGTGGAATGCTCCATGAAGGAATATATGTAGAAAAAAGCTTGAAGGTGGGCGATGTAGACCCGAGAAATGACCCTTTATTGTGCAGTATGATCTCTGATAAATCTCTGGCAATAGGTGGAGCTGTTTTGGAGGCCATTCTTTCACGGGAAGAGTATCGAATGAAATTGGCGGAAACAGTTAAGCCGGAATGAAACTCATTCAAGCTCTCCGCATAGGTACATCATCACGAGTATCACTGGTTGGATCAGGCGGTAAAACCAGTACAATAACTCGCCTCAGCCTGGAATGGCCGTCCGTATCACTTGTATCGACAACAACTCATCTGGGAAAGAATCAGATGGCTCCGTTCCCAAAACATATTGTCTGGATTCCTGGTAAGAATAACGAGGATGATTTTGACGTTACAACATTAATTACCGGTGAGGATACCGACGGAAGATTGATTGGTGGTGTCCCCGGAGAACTTTGGCCTGATTTGGAAAAAGCAGCTGAGAAAAATGGTGTACCGATATTCATTGAATCAGATGGATCTAAAACAAGACCGATAAAGGCACCGGCATCTCATGAACCTGCGATTCCTCCCTGGGTTAATCACGTGGTTGTTTCCATTGGATTATCTGTTATTGGTTTTCCTCTGAATGAAACGAATGTTCACCGTCCGGAAATCTTTTCCGCGCTCACCGGGTTGGATCTGGGAGACGAGATATCCTTTGAAGCGGTGGAGAAAATGCTTTTGCATCCTTCCGGCGGCTTGAAGAACATGCCGGTGAATGCCCGGCGAACAGTATTATTGAACCAATGGGATACTTTGAAGAATAAAACCGGCCTTAAACGATTCGAACAAAATCTATTAAAGAAATATGATTCTGTTGTCATTGCATCATTATTGCCTTCAAAAGAAACAGATTTTGACAAAGAGGTAATACAGGTCAATGAAAATATTGCTGGAATTATTCTGGCTGCAGGTGCCTCACACAGAATGGGGCAACCCAAAGCATTAATGGATTGGCATGGTACCCCATTTGTTCGAATATGTGTGCTGACTGCCATTTCTGCCGGATTGGATCCTGTATTGGTCATCGCAGGGGAAGAAACGGATCGGATTCGGGAGGCGCTTCAAGGATTGCCTGTTGAAGTGGTTCAGAATAGTGATTGGAATGAAGGTCAATCCACATCGATAAAAGCAGGAATAAAAACCTGTCCCGAAGGTATAGGTGGAGCGGTATTTCTTCTTGTGGATCAACCACAGATTCCGGCCACGCTGGTTCGCAAACTGGTCACAGAGCATTCAACAACGCTGGCATCAATCATATTGCCGGAATCTGGAGGAAGACGCGCAAACCCCGCATTGTTTGACCGGAGAACATTCCCGTCGTTAATGGATATTCGAGGGGATGTAGGTGGTAAAGCCATCTTTTCAAAGTTCCAGGTCAATTCTATCCCCTGGGTTGATGAATCCATTCTGATTGATGTGGATACACCCGAGGATTATAAAAATCTTGCAGGTATCGAATGAACATGGAAATTAGCAACGATTCCTGCTGCGGGTTAATTCTTGGTGCCGGTCGATCTTCAAGGATGGGTGCTTTTAAACTGGATCTACCCTGGAAAGATACCACTGTACTGGGAAATGTGGTCCGGAATCTTGAAAAGGGTGGGATTTCACGATTTTTTGTTGTTTACAATCCTCATCGAAAACCAATTGACCCACCCGGTCTTCCGGATGTGGAGATCAATTGGATCGCCAATAAAGTAGCAGAAACAGAGGAGATGCTTGTCTCCATTCAAACGGGATTAAAAGCCTTGCCAGAAGAAATAGAATATGCATTTATTTGTCTGGGAGATCAACCCGAAATAAGTCCTGAAGTGGTTCGCAAATTATTGGATGAATTATCTTCTGTAAATTCACTGATCATTCCAAGCTATCGAATGCGTAGAGGTCATCCCTGGGTTGTTAAGCGGAATCTGTGGCCTGGAATCATTGAATTGAAGAAAGACACAACAGTCCGGTCATTTATCGAAGCACAGACGGACCATATACATTATGTGCTGTTTGATATGGAACGGCCTGAAGATCTGGATACTCCGGATGATTATCAAAGACTACATGAAAGAATGGGGAAGTTGAAGATCAATGGCAGTTAGTGTTTGGAAATTTTCTAAGTCAGAGAAAAACTATGAGCTCTCATATATTGACACGTCATCCAGCCTGGACGAAGCCAGTGGGAAATTGGCACAGGGTGTATACACAACATTTCGCACATACCAGCATTCAAAAGCACTCAGATTGGACGATCATTTTTCCCGGTTGGAAAGATCAGCGGCTTTGCACAACCGGGACCTGCACCTGGACAGGTTAGCCCTCAGACTGGCTTTACGGGATATCCTGAATGCCTTCCCGGGATCAGACGTGCGTATTCGGATTCATAGCGCATACGAAGACGATTGTTATCAACTCTACTTTATGGCGGAAGCTTTTATGCCATACCCAGAAGACCTTTATAAAACAGGAGTTTCGGTTAGGACATACGAATACCACCGCGAGAATCCGGAATCAAAAGCGACCAATTTCATTACTCAAACCCGCGAGATCAGAGCGGCAAGACCCCATGAAATCCATGAATATATCATGGTTGGCGATTCCGGCGAGATTTTGGAAGGATTAACCTGTAATATTTTTCTTTTACGGAATAGACATATCTGGACTGCAGATACCGGGATTCTCCCCGGTATTACAAGGGAAATTGTTCTTGAGGTGGTTTCTGATGCCGGGCTAGATGTCAGATATGGTTCTTATCCATTAATTCAGATACATCAGGTTGATGAGATTTTTATTACCAGCACCAGCCGGGGGGTTTTACCTGTTACAGAATTTGACGGGGAAAAGGTTGGCAACGGTGATCCGGGGGTAGTGACGCTGAAAATCCGATCACTTTTTGAGAGAAGACTGCAGGAAGAATTACAACTAATTTAGCAAATCAATATACAGTTTTGAGAGATCAGTCATCTCCCATTTCCAATTTTCCTTCTTCCATTTCTCTGATCAGCGATTCAGCCATTTCTTGCTGATCGGCTGGGACAAAAATCTTGGCTTCTCCAAGAGGGCCGATTGTCAAACCATATGTGGTTCCAAGACTTTCCTGTATGGATGTGGCCTCAATTCCATTAGCCAGCAGAAAATCTACCAGCATGGCTGCATCCAATTGACCGTACGCTGAGTATATTTGCACCCATTGTTTTTTCATAAATTCATTATACAGAGTGGTCTGGTTTTCTGGCAATCAATTGCGCAATGGCTTTCTTTTTTCCATGGTCAGAGTCAGTCCAACCCTCAAAGTAATATAAAAATTTATAAAAGTTGAACACAGACCGCAATTCCCCGGGTTGCAATAATTTTTCACTGGGCATATCCGGCTTGATCGTTTGCATCTCGATGGTCATCGTTTCAAAAAATAACAATCCACCCGGCAATAAATATCTATCAATGAGTTGGAAAATATCCCTGTCCAGGAAATAGAAATTGCATATCACATCAAATTGGACTGACACCAAAGGAAAATGGCGTACATCGGCAACAATGTAATTTGGCAGAGAGTTTACGCTTTGGGCGTGCTTAAGAGCAGTAAGAGATATATCCAATTCAACAACATCCAAACCTGAGCGCTGCAAAAAATCGGTTGTTTTTCCCAATCCACCGGCGATTTCCAGCGCTCGCCCGGAGGATGGAAGCAGGTTTGAATTCAATCTGACCAGGCTTCTGACCGGGGCATCCGAAAACCGGGTATCAGTACGATACCTTTCATTCCATTTTTCTGCGCTATCCGGATTTTTGTTAAGTTTGTGCATTGGAGCTTCCGATCTTCCGGACAAGACGATCCCGCCTTTTCAGGAGATCGTTTTTGACCGGTTGGCTGGATAGTTGTTCTTGAGAGTTTTCTTCCAGTATATGAAGGGCTTTTTCTGTCCATTCAAGGGCTGTATAAATGTCTTTTTGTTGATGCTCTAGAACTTTTGCAAGCTGGATTATTCTCTGAATATCCATTTCCTGGTGTTCTGAATCCAGAACGCTTACAGTTTTTATATAATCACCATTTCTTTTTAAAATGCGGGCATATCGGAGCCTTAATTCTGTCGCATGTGGTTCAAGCAATTCAGATGATAAAAGCTGTTCGTATAAGGCGATGGCTCTTACATTTTCACCCGTGGATTCAAATTGAATAGCCAGGCTGAGCAGATCAACCGGCAGAAGTTCAGGATTCGATTCGGGTTGCACAACCATTCTATTCATATAGAGTAATAATGCTGCCAGAGATTGCACATCCACCGCGTTATGATAAAAAACACCCGCCATGGGAGCCGGATCACCGGTGCGTAAATAATTGAAATACAAAATAGGAACTTCCCAACCGGGTACTTCCATCTGGTTTCGTTCAAAATTCAAAATTTCTGTCTCAATATCTTTTAGTGTACGGTTTTCCAACCGACGCTTCCACAGACGTCTGGAGAGGGATAATAGATCAACATGGCCTAGATTTTTGAAAGGGGAGGGTAAGCCGTTTAATACATATCGTGTATTAAGAATGGGGATATCAAATGATTTCCCGTTATATGTGGCAATGACCTTTGCATTGTCAAAGAACCGATTGAGTAGATCGAGTTGTGCCCTCTCTTCAGCCGGATTTCGAAGAAATGTCTGGAATGTTACGAATTCGTTTCCGACAAAACGACCAATCCCAACCATGAAAGGGATTGTTCCAGTCCCGCCTGATAGCCCGGTTGTTTCTGTATCTAAAAAAAGGATTGATTCAAGATCGATGGAATCGTTGGAAAAGGTGGGATCAGCCCAGCGAACCAACTCCCGGTGAATTGGTTCTGAAATAAACTGAACGCTGCCATGCGTATAGACATTACCGGATTTTGATTCGGAACAAAAAATTGGACCGAAATTTGTTTCCATGAAAGTCCCGGAAACCACATCTTCTATATCCACATGCTTTTTGACGGGTGGGGATATGTTCCTGGGACCTGTTTGGACTCCCAACGAACGCAATTTATCAGAAAGGGATTCGTGTATGTCAGACATTCTTTATTCGGAGATCTGATTCAGAATAGCCAGTGTTTCCTGTTTCCCACCGGCTCCATTAATTCCTCCAGGTCCGACACAGGATGGACAACCATCAGGACAGCTGCAATTGGCGATCAGATCTTTTACACTGGATAGAATTTCAGAATGAAGATCAAAGCATTTTCTGCTTAATCCAATCCCGGCATTTACCTGGTCATATATAACCACGGCCGGTCTACCATCTGCAATCGAACAGGCAGGATCTGACAGGGAACCGATATCAGAGGAATCACACATTAAAAATAACGGAGCAAGTTGCCCAATGGCATATCCAAGACCTGCCAGGCCACTGCGGATCTTAACATTGCTTTCAGCGAGTTGATGGCAGTTTGAACATAATGTGATTAAGTTTTCCATTCGGTTGGCTTCATCCAGGCAAACATAATTCCTCAATGGATTTTTATGGTGCACATGATGCGACTTCCCGGTTTCCGGGATACCGCATACCTGACATCGAAACTGATCGCGTTGTCTGACAGCCAGTCGTATCTTTTCCCAGTTATTACCGTAATCATTTGGATCATTTTTCCAGAGCAATTGTTCCCGTAGGGCATTCACTGCGGTATCACTTATGGATATCCAGTAGGCTGTTGTTCGCATTGAGTTGGAAGGCATTGATAACGGTTCAACAGACAAGATTTCGCGGGTATTCCAGAGTATTTTTCGAAAACCGGTAATATCGGTTGTGACATTTATTTCACCGAAAGTAATTTTTGAACCGGGGAAATACTCGGCTTCCTGTTCATTGATTTTGGATAATGTTACTTTTCGGACAGGCTCTGTGTAATAGTCTTCATCAACCGGTGATAAAACAGCAGCGGATTTTTCAATATCCAATTCTTTCACAAAATAGGAATTTCCTTCGTGAAGATAGATTGCATGTGGATGGACCATCCAAAGTGCGCTTAAATAATCGACCTCACCGATGGTTTGCTGGTTTTTATCCAAAACCAAGTTTACTGATCGCGAATCAGAACTCCGCAGGGAGAGTTGACTGGCAGGGTAGGCGGTATCTGTCCAGAAATAACGTCCGTCTGAATGGTTTAACTGGCCGGATTCCTCCAGGAATTGCAGATACTCCTTCAGATCACTGATATTTAGAGATCCGAAAGCTTCATCTTCAGAAAACGGAAGTTCAAACGCGGCACATTGGATATGTCCAAGCAGAATCACCGGATGGTCCGGGTCTATGAGCGCGGATTCGGGTGAATGTCCGGTGAGAAAATCCGGATGATGCATGAGGTATTGGTCAATGGGATTTCCGGTGGCAACCAGTACGGCGACAGACGGGGCTAATTTCCGGCCAGCCCGGCCTGCCTGCTGTCGGAGCCCCGAGATGCTACCGGGATACCCGGTCATGAGAACTGCATCCACGCCACCAATATCGATGCCTAATTCAAGTGCATTTGTGGCTGTGACAGCCTGTAGTTTGCCTGAGCGAAGATCCGCTTCAATTCTCCGTCGGTCTGCTGGCAGATATCCTGAACGGTAGGCATGATACCGGCTAGCATCATCATTTTGCTGAAGCCGGAGTTGGCGCAATAGCATTTCAACGCCTCGTCGGGATCGCCCGAATATCAAAACCTGGATTTGCCTATCAAGCAGTGACCCTGCGAGTCGTATTATCTCAGCAGAGGCACTTTTACGGATGCCTGTTTCTTTATGAATAATGGGAGGGTTGTAAAAGATGGTTGTTTTTGGTCCGTGCGGAGATCCATCATTATCAATCAGAGTTAGCGGAAGACCGGTAAGGGCTTTTCCGTGTTCCTCAGGATTACCGATCGTTGCCGACGTAAGGAAAAATTGTGGATTGCTGCCGTAAAAACCCGCAATTCGTCTTAGTCGGCGGATCACATTAGTGACATGTGATCCAAATACTCCCCGGTATGTATGGATTTCGTCAATGACAACAAAATCCAGATTGCGGAAGAATTCTTCCCATAATGTGTGGTGTGGAAGTATGGCAGTGTGCAACATATCCGGATTTGACAACAGACAGCGGGCTGATTGACGAATAAGCTGACGTTTATGGTTGGGTGTGTCACCATCATAAACACATACCGGCACCTGAATATTTTGATTGCCGGTATCTTTAAACATCGTCAATTCCCTCAATTTCTCATTTTGGTCATACGTCAGCGATTTGGTAGGAAAAAGGTACAGAGCACGTGAAATGGGGACTTTTATTAAGTGGTCAATAATGGGGAGGTTATAGCAAAGAGTCTTCCCGCTGGCTGTTCCCGTAGTTATGGCAAAATTTTCCCGATCCTTGGCAGACAAATAACTGCGGTATTGATGGGAGTACAGCCGGGTAATACCCATATCCCTCAACCGGTCTGCAAGTGGTGTGGAAAGGTCCGAAGGAAAATCGCAGTATTCACCGGATGATGATGATAGGTCCGTAGAAAACTGAATATTTTCAGCAAATTCTTTGGAGTGAAACCAATTCCGGACAACGGAATTGAGATTTGATATACTTTGATTTGACATAGTTTTTTCGGAAATTTATTCTATTATCATACTACAAGGGAAGCATTCATGTCGAGCCAGTTCATCCTTGCGTTGTTTTGTGGCCTTGTGACGGGTGTAATGATCAATTATCTTTCCGATGTATTACCAAGGAATCGACATTTCACTGCACCTGTCTGTCTGGATTGCGGAGAGTTCCGAAGCCTGAACGAATTCCTTGCCGGAAAACCATGTTCTGTCTGTAGAAAGAAGAACGCGTTGCGCTATTGGATAGTGCTTGTCAGTGAGATCATTCTGGCTGGATTGATGTGGCTTTTTCCACCCGGCAATTTACCATTCTGGGCTGGTGAAATCTTACTGGTGGTGTTCTCTGTGATGATCATTACGGACCTTGAATACAGAATCATATTAGAGCAGGTGAGTGTTGCCGGATATATCATTGCTTTTTTCGCAGGATGGTTCATCCACGGTCTTAATAAAACAATTCTGGGTGGAATTTCTGGGTTTTTATTATTTCTTGCCCTGTATTTCTTTGGTAGATTGTTTGCAAGGCGCTTATCACGAAATCGGGAGGAACCTGTAGAAGAAGAAGCGCTGGGATTTGGAGATGTTCATCTCGCAGGAGTGATCGGTTTATTGACCGGTTTCCCATTCAATTTAACTGCCATGCTCCTGGCGATCATTCTCGGGGGAGTTGTTTCGGTAATCTTCATAGTTGTGACACTGGTAAAAAAGAAATATCAGGCTTTCCAGGCAATTCCCTACGGGCCGTTTATTATCCTGGGAGGAATTATCGCCCTTTATTACTATTTATGATATATCGGGTCAGCAATTTTTGGGACCGGCTTTAATAATATCCAGGGAAACAGAATCACGATATTTCTGGAAATTACGGTCGAATTTCTCTATCAACTGGCTGACAGTTTGATCAAATGAAGTACGGTCCTTCCATGTCACGGATGGAATGAGTAAGGAATCTGGAACTCCCGGGCAGGAAATGGGTGATCTCAAATTAAACCACTCGTCATTGCGCATAGGCACAGTATCAAGCTTATTTGAAATAGCAGCATTGATCATTGCCCTTGTATTCGCTAATGGAATCCGCGTCCCATAACCATATTTTCCACCTGTCCAGCCTGTATTGATTAACCAGACAGATGAGTTATTTCGGACGAGAAGTTCCACCAGGGTATCAGCGTAAACCCGTGGATTAAGGGGAAGGAAGGGAGCTGCGAAACACGTGGAAAATGTTGCCGATGGCTCTTTTGATAATCCCTTCTCTGTGCCGGCTATTTTTGCGGTGTAGCCTGAAAGAAAATAATAGACCGCTTGATTCAGATCAAGACGGGAAATTGGAGGTAAAACACCGAACGCATCGGCACACAGAAAGAATATATGTTTGGGTGAGTCCGCACAACCTGAGATAACGTAGTTATCTACATAATCAATGGGGTAGGCGGCGCGCGTATTCTCTGTGTGCAAACTGTTATCGAAGTCAATGCTTCGACTGAAAGGATCCATCACCACGTTTTCAAGTACAGTTCCAAATCGATGGGCTGCTTTCCAGATCACAGGTTCAAGTTCTTTTCGCAGGCGGATGGTTTTTGCATAGCAGCCACCTTCATAATTAAAAATTCCATGATCTGTCCACCCATGTTCATCATCACCAACCAGTTTTCGATCTGCATCTGAAGAGAGCGTGGTTTTTCCGGTTCCGGAAAGACCAAAAAATAGGGCAGTGTCTCCCGCAGAACCGACATTTGCCGCACAATGCATGGGCAATATGTTCTTTTGAGGAAGGATGTAGTTAAGATAGGTAAAAACTGATTTCTTGATCTCACCTGCATACGCAGTTCCTCCGATGAGGACCATACGCCGCTCAAGATCAATGGCAATAAAGGTCGAAGAATTGACACCATCTTCTTCCGGGTCTGCTTGAAATCCGGGGGCGGCAATGACAGTAAAAGCTGGTGAGAACTCGGCCAGTTTTTCTCCATCCAAACGCAGGAACAGGTTTTGCGATACAAGACTATGCCAGGCTCTTTCCGTAATTATGCGGACATAGGTTTCTGTTTCAGGATCAGCACCTACTGCCATGTCCTGGAGGAATACATCGCGACCCTGGAAGTATGCCTGCAATTTCATCAACAAACGACAAAACGATGCTTTTTCAAAACCCCTGTTGATATCACCCCAATCAATGACATTTTCTGTAACCTCAGACCGGACAAAAAACTTGTCATTCGGTGATCGACCGGTATTGGGTACAGTGTTTACTACAATAGCGCCTGTTCGGGAGATTAAACCTTCTTTACGTTGAATGATTTGTTCAACCAGTTCAGCAGCAGAGAGGTTCCAGAAAATTGCACGTAAATTGCGGAATCCGAGGTAATCCAATCCAAACAGGTTAGGTGTTCCAGAAAAGCTGTTTAGATCCATCGCAAATCCCCGTCTTTCTTATTGCGTTGGTACTCCCATCATGGTTGAAAACCAGTACCATACTACATCTGCAGCTGGTTTACCGCGAATGGAAGATGACTGATCCTGAATATTTCCCTGTACTGAGAATCGACGGCTAACAATTCCTGTAACCCAGGCACGTCGGTTTTCTTCAGGGAGAGATGCATTATATAGTGAAGCTTGTTGCTCCAGAGATGTTTCCAGTTCAGGCTGGATAGGCGAAGGAAAGTTTAATACTGAAGGGATACGGCAAATTCCAGACAATTCAATACAACCAGTATAGGCAGACTTCACAGATGGAAAATCCAGGCCCAACCAGACAAGTTTTCCGGTTTCCACTAGTCTGGGTCCGAGAATATCATCCAGTTTTCTGGCGATTTCATTCGAGTATGATTGAATATCGGATTCCGAGTCTGAGACACGCCCCAGGTTCAAAATGTAAATACCATCAACTGATTCGAATAAAGTATCATCAAAATTTAAATAATCGTCAAAACTCAATGCGAGAAATGTCTTCCCACGAAAATCATCTTTTGTTTTTGATAGGATATTTTTCCAGAAAGCGGAAGAATCATCCGGGTAACTATTTCTTATAGATGAGGTTATGTCATTTTTTCCAATAACAGAGGAGACCGCTTCATCTCCTAGGACCAGTCCATCTGCCTGGACAGATTCAGCCAGAATAGCGGTCGATTGATAAAAATCCATGATGCTCGAAAACCATTCATTCCACGCAACAGGGTTGACGGACATGCTATGCCAGAAATCTTGAATATCCGTGCTGAATTGAACAGAAGCCATTAGATATACCTGTAACCCTCTTGTCTTTGCCATACCGGTTATGTCTTTGATCTCTGTAATGGAAGGATTCCGTCCGGGAACAGAACCGAGCCAGACCGGATTCCCGGAACGAAATGTATGCGTTACAGGAATAATCAAAGTATTGGCATTCAGACCGGTTATAGCGTCCAATGTGGATGGAATATAGGACATCCATCCCGGCCGGAAGGAATCAGTTAATTCAACAATTGAATTAAATCCTGGATACCTTGCGTCAGTACTTTCGGTAGTGACAACAGTGGGTTCTTCAAGCGGAATCCAGTTAGCCCAGTCTTTCCCATTAGACTGGATTGAAATTTCTTTATCACCTGAGGTAAAGGAGGTTTGTATGTAAGATTGAGTCTCCTTGTCAATCATTCCACACATATGTGAACGGCAGAAACGATAGTCAACCGGTGTGGAAAAGTTTATAGGACTGAACAAGGTAAACTTATACGTCCCATCACCAACCGGCCACATATTCATTGGTTCCATCCAGCCGTATACATTGAATTGGATTTGAATTGCATCCAAGCTTTGGGTAGAGGTTGGGGGTTCAAATAGGAAATCCACCGGATCCAGGTTCACTGTGTTCCAGGTTTCAATCCGGTCTTCAATTTCCATGTCTTCCTTGCCGATGAATAAGCTTCGTTCAAAATATTCACTGTTCTTATCCAGTTCCCGGTTCCAGAATGAATCACCTAGGGAATAAAGATACCGTAATTCTGTATCAGCAGGCACTTGAACAACACAAAGATAGGTACTATTTGATTGCCTGCTCAATACAGGAGCTAGATTCTGAACCATGTTTGATCCCCCGAATAACCCGGCAAAGCTATCCCCCAATTGGGAAAGATTCCCAAAAATCCGTACAGAAGCCTGTTGAGGTGTATTTCGGGGAACTTTGACTACGAACGTCACATTAATCAATTCCCGGGTGGACAGGTTTACTTCAACAGGAGTTATGATGTTTTCTTCTACTACAGCCTGTTGCTGGAATGGTTCAACCTGTCCGTCAGGGCTGAAAATGGTTATATTCTGGATTCCTGTCGGGATGCCGGCAAGTCTAAACATTCCATTGGCATTTGTGGTTGAGGAAATTCCGGCTTAGGATACTAAAAAACCAGATCCCGGGTAACCTTTTTATTAATGAATAACAATACATAAAATTAAA
>CAYRHB010000040.1:14806-16017 GCA_964424035.1 uncultured Leptolinea sp. | reverse complement strand
GTGACCGTTTTCTTTCAGTCTTACAATTCCTTCAATTGAACCAAAAGGAATTTCCGATTTCATTGATCCGGCAAAACCAAGGACAACATCCTGTATTTGAGTGTGCTCGGTAATATAGAAAAACCGTGAAAGCAGGGGAGTGCCTTCAACATCCAATTCGATCAAATTACCAGTTCCGATTGCCACATATCTGTATTGGAGTATCTGACCTTTTTTCGCGGGGAAATCAAGCCCGTAATGACGGTCATCCAAAGATTCCAACAGAGTGTAATCCGGATCGAGATCATAAATGGAAAAGGGATCCATCCATTCCAAAGCGAGCTGTGTTCCTTCAGGCAGGGGTTCCGGTATTTCGACCGAAAAACTGGCCAGAACATCCGGATGGTCTTGTGATATTTGTTCTTCCTGGCTTTTTTCCCGCATATTGGAGCAGGCTGCGAGAATAAATCCGCCGATGAGAACGGTGGATATAATCCTACGTATCTGCAAAAGCGGGGATGGAAGGAGCATGCGAAGAAGCTGTTTATCCGGTTTTTTCTTTTACGATAGAAGAAAAAGCCTGGTGAATTTCATTTGAGCGATTGGCCAATGCACCCAGTACCCCATTGACGAACCTGGGGGTTGAATCGGAACCAAAAAATTTAGCCAGTTCAATCGCTTCATTAATGGCGACTTTTACCGGGGTACACTGTTGAACAGCAAATTCCCACATGGCAATCCGGATGATGTTTCGGTCTATAACCGCAACCTGATCCAGCGGCCATTCAGGGGCGTGTTGTGCAATATAATCGTCCAGCTCTTTTCTTATTGGAAGAACACCGAAAACAATCTGACGGGAAAAATCCGTCAAAGTATCATCCAAAGGCTCATCAACCAGGCGTTCCTGAAAAATGGTCCCCGGTTGATGGTTTGTCATATCCTGTTCGTAAAGAACTTGCAAGGCGATACTACGGGCCTTGGTGCGTGATTTCATAGTTTCAAGACTCGCTCACAGGGCTGAAATCAATATCCTCAATATGTATATTAACTTTGCCAACTTCCATGCCAACCATTTCAGAGAAGGCGCGTGCAACCTGTGTCTGAATACTTCGACTGACATCACGGACATTTACATCGCGGTTTAGAATTACATGGATATCGGCATAAACCGTATCATCCTGGACATTAATTACAACCACTAAAATATCAACGATATTGAGGATACTGTATAT
>CAYRHB010000040.1:10271-14796 GCA_964424035.1 uncultured Leptolinea sp. | reverse complement strand
TTTAATTTAATAAAGGTATTTTTAATTGGGTTTTTTAATTAAATGTTTTATGGATAAAACGTTTAATTCTTGTATTTAATTTAAACCCCTTCATTATCACCGTGATGGAGGATACGGTTTATATCGTTGGGGGCCAGAGATAATCTTCGAACACCTGGAACATTAAGAGCTGTAAGCCGTGCAATGGATATCAGTACTTCAGGTGCAATAGTCGTTTTTCCGGGGGGGCGAGTTCCCTGTGTCATGAATTCTCCTTATCAGGATTATATATGAATTATAACCCCGAACATTTAAAGGGTTTTCATTTATCAGCAATCATTTTCGATGCGATGGATAAAATCGAAGGTTTTTTGGTAAACAAATTCTCGCTGTGCGTCAAGAAGGATGCAATGACGACAATTTTCCAGTTCGATTAATTCCTTGATATTTGAACTTACCATTTCAATTACTTTTCGGCTGCTTTGAAGATCAATTGTTTCGTCTTTTAGACCCTGAAATGCAAGAACAGGTTGTCTGATAAGACAGAGTCGTTTCTTTATAAATATCTGAAGGTCACCCAATTGTGATACTGCTTTTAAAGGGTTTCGCAGATATCCCTGCCAGGGAAGAAAACCCGGTAACGTTGGATGCAAATCCTTTGCTGTACTAAAGATGAACCTTTTCATCAACCTGGCCATCCGCATTTCGGGGACGATCAAGGCTGGAGCGTAGACCAGGATTCCAGAAATATCTGCGTTTTGGGTTGCAAGGTTTAGCGAAAGCAATCCTCCCATGGATTCTCCCGCAACCCATATATGATTTAATCTTTCACGCAAGAAATTGAAGGCTGCATCTGCAGCTTCTAACCACTCGTGATAATTAGTTTTTGCAAGGTCATTGAGTGATGTGCCATGTCCCGGTAATAACGGGGCATGAACTGTATACCCGAAATGCGAATTAATCTTTTCGGCAAATTCACGGACTTCCAGTGTGGTGGCTGTAAAACCATGAAGGACTAATACACCGGTTTGGGAGCCGGATATGGTGAAAGTTGTACCGTCATACTCGGGATTGAATAAAGAGAAATTCATTTGTTCAGATTTGGGGGATTGTATTTGTTGCTTTTGGCATTACAGCTATTCTGGGAATTGGTGGAAGACCCGTCAACGCTTTCTCAAACGCGATATTCAGATTCCCTGCCGGTTCCAGCAGGAGCCTCTTTACACGGTTTTCCTCCAACCCGGAGACAACAATGATCCTGATCCTGCTTTGTTCCCGGGCAAATTGAAGCGCCTTATGCGGACCCACTTTAAAACCTTCCCGATTCAATTTTTCATATACATCCTTAATGGATGTAAGTCCTTCCATGAAAGCTTCATAACTGTTACTGCCAACACCTTCCATACACTGGGAAACCAGGATAACACAACCGCCATCACGGGTGATACTGGCGGCATGAGACAGCCCTTTCTGGGATTGGTACAAATTAATATCCTTTGGATATCCGCCGGGGGAGGCGATTACCAGGTCAAAGTCCGCTTTTTCAATTTTTGTCTGGCAAATGGCTCTGGAAAATGGGATACCTGTCTCCATGACTTTCCGAACTGTGCCAAATATGGCATGCATGATCTGTTTTGCCGGATTCATAACTACATTCAAGGCTGCATGGATCCGGATCATATCACCCATTTCCTCCACGTCCTCACGTGTGGAATTTCCATCATAGACACCAAAGGTGGAGGTTGGTTCTACCAGCATCGCATGGTTGATATTTATTGTCTGACGGCCGGTTAGACCGATTGATGCGGTTTTCGCGCCACCAGAGTATCCCATGAAATGGTGAGGTTCGATATTACCGATCAAGATCTTCAAATCTGATTGGAAGAATTCTGCATTTATCCATACAGGAGTATGGCGTGATGTTTCACCCAGATAATGCAGATTATCAGTATTATCACAATCATGAGAGACGATCCGGTATTTTGAGACTATCTCCGGGGGAAGGAGGAGGGGGAATTCATCGCTTCCCATCGGGGTATGTGTACCCGTTGAGATATAGAAGGTGATCTGATCCGGTTTTACTCCTAGAGCAGCCAATTTTTCAAGAACCGGAGGTACCATGATCGCGTTTGGCACCGGCCGGGTCTTGTCGTTTATGGCAATGGCAACCGTTCCGGTGGATGCAACATCCTCCCAGTGAAAATCTCCAACCGGGTTGTTCAATGCGGTTCTTACAGTGAGATGCTCATCACCAGAAGGTGAAATTACCGGGGGCATGATGACTTCCGTGGGGAATTTTTCTGGAATATCAAGAGAGAGTTGTTCTTTTCCGTATGAGAGGAATACTCTGGGCATTATTCATTCCTTATGTGGAAAAAAGCGTGACCTGCACAGATAATGGATGGATTCAGCTGCATCAGTTTTTGGAATGTTTTTCTGGCGGCTTCAGGATCTCCAGTTGTCGCGTCTGTTGTGGCAACAGGTTTCTTATTTTCAATTGTGATCGAATCGCCGGCAAAAAGGATCTTTTCATGTGGTAGAAAAAAAGCAATTTGACCGGGTGTATGACCCGGTGCTGCAATCACCTGTAATCCTCCGAGGACCGGTAATGTATCTCCTCCTTCAATAATCCTGTCAACTGTAACTGGCGGAGATTCCAGAAAACCACGAAGTAAAGGGAAAATTATTTTGAAAAATCCTTCAGGAACAATTGGCCGGCTACTTTCACCTTTCTGCATAGCTTCCGCTTCGATCCTGGACGTCAGGATGTCCGCTCCAGTTATTTTTTTTATTTCAAAGACTGCTCCATAATGGTCTGAATCGGAGTGGGTGATCAATATCTGTTTCAATTCCTGCGGTTTATGACCAATTCTTTCAATGTATCTGAAAATATTCTTCGCATTTGATTTCATGCCCGTATCGATGAGGATCAAATCATTGCCATCAATCAGTAAGTATTGGTTTACAAAACTACCGATTTTGTGAACCCGGGGTGTAATCTGCATGGAATTCTCCTTTTGGGTAATCTGCTGAAAATAATTCTATCCTGATTTTCCATGCCATGTTCAACAGGAGACCTGGTAATTGACATGAAAATGGATTGATTTTTGAGGGCGGGGGTATCATGTTTCATTTACTGAATTTCGCGTGAGAAATAAATCAAAAAAGAATGGAAAAAATTACGGAAGATATATCCTTATCCACGCTTGGATTTGGGATACCATAAAGACACTTCTACCGGAAATAATCAGGGATTGACGAAGCAGATATACAATCAACATGTATGTTGGTGCAGACATTGCACAGAAGAGCATTGAAATAATGATCCGGTTGACCATATAAACAATCGATGTGGTCCGAACCAGGGAAGTGAGAAAGATCAAAAAAAGGGAATTCGTTGTGTCCGAACCGGGTTATCACCAAATCCTTAATATGAACAAGAAGGGTGGGTAGAAAATGGGAAAAGGTGTAAAATAACCTTATGGTTTCGATAAGTTGCATTATCGTAAGCATAAGCTGGGATTTGAGGAGACTGCTTTGACTTTAGAAATAACCATTTCAGAGGCCATGGAACGCTTTCTGTTAACCATTTCTCAAGCCCGTAGCGAAAATACTGCGCTCACATATGGCAATGCACTGACCTTATTTGTCGAGGTTCTCGAAAGGAATCACCTTCCACCTCAGGAAACGCCTTCCAGGAGCCTCACTGAAGATGCTGTGGCATGGATGATCTCCCGGTTAAAGGATCATGCGCCCTCAACCGAGAGATTGTATCTAACGGCTGTTTCACGATTTTATGAATTCCTGGCGGCAGAAAACCTTTCCACGATCAATCTTCCCCGTGTGCAGATGCTTATTCACCAACGTGCACGACGACCAGGCCAACGGCTGCCCATGTTTCCACGGGACCATATCGAAATTATCGTAGAACATATGCTCTCAAAGAAGTTTGCTCCAGCTTCCAATCCTGAAGACAATATCCGAAATCTGCGGGATCGCGCTTTTCTTGTTACCCTGGCGGACACTGGATTACGTGTTCATGAAGCGTGCGGCTTACGGCGAGGCGATATTGATTGGATGGAAGGAAAAGCCATGGTAATCGGCAAAGGCAACCGTCAGGCTGTTGTAAGGTTCAGTTCCAGATCAATGCAATGCGTAAAAGATTACCTCTCTGCCAGATCAACAACAGACGGATCTTCCGGCAAACCACTGGCATCCCTGCCAGTTTTTGCCCGGCATGATAAAGGTGCTGGTAAAAAAGTAAAACCGATTACAACAACAACAGGAAGGGAAATTGTCGCCGAATGGGTAAAATCCATACTGGGACCTGAGGCTATTGGAACAATAACCCCCCATTCGTTCCGGCATTATTTTGTAACACGTGTCCTGCACAGCTCGGGGAATTTAAAACTTGCACAGGAATTGGCGAGGCATAAAAGCATTGCAGTAACCCAGCGATACGCGCATCTCAACGATGATGAACTTGACCGGGGATATTTTACTGTTTTTGAAAATCGGAGTATGGATGAAAATGCATAATAATCTA
>CAYRHB010000040.1:2165-10261 GCA_964424035.1 uncultured Leptolinea sp. | reverse complement strand
CGAAATGCCAGGGATTATTGACCCTTCCTTCGCCTTTTTCTTGTCTTAAATTTATTGTTGGAATAAAGCTGGTTTAAAACATCTTCTGTTCCAGGATCAGCGGAAGCTTTGAATATGTCAGATAGATGGATTTGATTATGCTTTTTTTCTGTACCGGTATTATTCGCTGTAATACGTTGTTTATTAGTTACAACGGGTTCTTTAGTTTCACTGATCATAGTATTTGATTTATTTCCAATAACACGGTTGGATTGCAAGAGTTTTTTGGCCATCTCAGCGGATTCAAGCAAAGTGCAATCAGTGACCATATCAACCTGGATCTGTGGACGGTTATTCCGGACTGAAACCAGTCCATGAATTCTCATCCACTGCCCCACCCAATTGTCCATGGGTGAATCCAACTTATGGAAGTCTTCCAACACGGAACCCCAGAGAACACATGTAAAGCAACTCTCTTTCCAATCTCCAAAATTGATAAAGATGTGATCTTCCCCTTCGGGGGTACAGCCATGAAAAACTTCTGTGACCTTTCCAATTACTGTTGTAATCTCACCGGTCATTTCTCTGATTTTCTGCGATTGATCGGCTGGAACAAATTTAGCTTCATGTTTCCTTTTGTCCACCATGTCCCACAATTGTAAATTGGCTGGTACAACAGGTCTGTATTTGGATATTAATTCTTCCAATGAAGGGACATCGTCAACCGGAGATTGACATATCTGACGGAAGCGTGGAATGAACCTAGATGTAAGGGAATTCCTTTCCAGAACAAACAGAAGCTGAGATTTCCTGGGATCAAGAAAATCAGCTTTCTGGAAGATTAGCCCCTCTCCTCCTGATTGGAATCTGTCCCATAATGCCGGGTCTGCTGCCAGTCCAAGCAAGGCCAGATAAATGACAATCGATGAGAACCGATCCAGGCGACTGTTAAAAAATGTATTTGTTCTCCCCGGATGTTGAAAATGAATATTTCCCAATTCGCTGCTTTTTCTACCCGTAAGGGCTGGAACATACATCCCGTCGTAGTCAATCAGGTAGAGATCATCCGATCTGACAAGAATATTCCTATGGGATAGGTCGCCATGCGCCATGTCATTGGCTTCCAGTTGATGACAAACAGCCCGAAATTTCTCAGATAGATGCAGTAGTTCATCTTTGTTTCTAAGGTTGTGCAAAATGTACGCCTCAAGAGATTCACCTTCCACCCATTCCAAAACTGAAATCGGGAAGTGTTTTCCCTGAACAACAATGCCCCGATGCAAATACCGGGTTGGTACGAAAAACGGGAGGTTTCTTTCTTCAATAGCTTCAGAGATACGTGTATACCGGGTAGACCGGTCACGGACAGCCCGGTGGAAACATCTGGCGGCCCAGGTAACCTCTTGCATCGATACCTTATACGTGAGGGCAAATCCGCCCGATCTTACCCTGGGAAAACCCCATAGATCGCTCTCAACGGATCCCTTTCGAAGAAAATTCGTCGAGAAAGCCATTTCGGGATGTTGAAGGGCGCTCTGGTAATCTGCAAAGGAAGGAAAGATTTGCGGGTTCATCTATTGCCTTCACCCAATTCAATAAATACCAGTGAAGTATCATCATTCTTTATTTCGTTCTTTCTACGTAGATTGTTGATCCAACTGGTAATACTATCTGGATTATGTGTGGACCTTGCATCCATCAACATCCTGAAGAATCTATCCTGGTTTTCTTGAGTTTGTTTAACGATCCAGGCGGATAATGCATCCGTTGCCAGCAGCAAATGATCACCATTTTTCAAGGAGCCTCTGGCGGTTTGGATTTTCCCTGTTATGGATCCGATCTTTTCACTTTTTGAAGGAATCAAAACAGGATTGTTAGTAAATTCGATTGGCTCCTGCAACGGTAATGATAAATAAACGGAATGGGAACGAGAAATGAAAAGACAACAGTCCCCCACTGCCAATGCCCGCCAGGTAAACGCATAAGCCGGATGAAGGGGATCATAACCGATTTCAAGCCATGTTAATGCAGAGTAGGCCCCCTGCCTGAATTTTTCCTGGGCATGCCAGGGAAGATCAATATCTTGAAGTGAATTTTGCCATTCTTCCTGGGCTTTTCTTACACTTTTAAGAAATGATATCTCTGAAAGATGCGCCCGGGAACATGTATTTACAAGGCATGAGGCCCATATATTGGAAAAACTGGTCTGCGTTGCGCCATCAGCAATAAGAAACGGGATCATTTCTTTATTCCCGTCTCTTCCAAATCCGGTTTCCGGAAAAACGGCATCCTCATTTTCAGAAGATGAATTTCCAGCTTTAGGGATGGAAAAGGAAAACCACGAAATGGAGCTCAAGACGATCAGATCAGATTGGCCGGACGCGTACCGATCTCCAATCCCTGTACGATGCCGGAAATGTCCGAATTGTAGACAATACTGCGGGAGCCTTCTGACACTTCCATTCCCAAAATGTCTTCCGCTGCTCTACGTAGATTTTCTGGCAAAGGACTGGACATAGTGAACATAGCACGGGATGCAAAATCGGGCATCTCTTCCACACTGGATGGATATAGAACCGGCGAATCGTAAGGATTTGAAGATGTATGCAAGGTGATCAGTAGCACATGCCCATCATTGGTGGAAAGAGAGCATAGATTCTCTGCCGCAAGTGATACTTTTCCATCGTTGGATTGTCCGTCGGTCAGGTTAATCACGGTTGGCGGGTACGAATCCGGATTTTCTTCAACCCATTGGGATAGTATTCGATGGGCTTCTTCAAATACCTGCCGCATGGGGGTATGACCCCGGGCGTACGGTTCAACCCAGACAGGGAATTTCACTTTGACATCAATGAAATCTCCTTCCCCGTCGGGTTCCTGGCGGGTTCGATCTTCTATACGAAGTGGATTTTGATAGACTTCATTAATCCAGGCCAGATGCGTTTCAGGATCTGCACCTGGAAGAATCGATTTTATTTCGGAGCCGTATCCGATAATACCTACCTGGTAATACGGCCGGATATCCAGATCTTTTGAAGCTGACACTACCAGACTTTGCAAAACACGATTAAGAGCCTCCGCTACAAACTCGGATTTTTTCGGATTCCCCTCAGTCCCCATAACCGGTTCATTCATGGATGTGGAGTGATCAACGAGAAACAGAAAACACGTTGGATTTGCGCGACTGATTTCAGCCTGATATGCCATTAGCTTCTCCAAAAAAGATGTTATTTTTTTACCTTCAATAAATATAACACTCGAAGACTGCCTTCAACCGGTTGTTTTTTAACAATTTCGAAAGATTTGGTGAAAGCATTTTCAAATCCTTCAATTGTATAGTGTGGGAATATATCTTTCCGTGTGCTGAGTAGTTTTTGAACCTGTGAATCTTCCTTTGGAACAAATTCGATGACCAGATGCTTCCCCAGACCGGATAGATATGATGCGAAACTCTCTAGAGGTACATTATTTGAGATACAGATATGGTGGATCAGAGCCAGAGCCAGAACCACATCCACCGGACCACGTGCTTCAAAAGAGTCCCTTTCCTGATTGGCCCAACCTATGGATGCACTGGGATTGGTCAGGTCAAGTACGAGAGGAAGAATTCCCGTTTCTTTTTCATTTTTTACCTGGTTATAGTTCTTTTCCACGGCTGCCGGATCTATGTCAAAAGATACGACATTTCCACATTCAACAACAGCCCGGCTGAATTCACCGGTATTGGCACCGAGGTCCCAAATTTTTCCGCCGCCTGCAGCCTGCACAAAACTTCTAACCAGGTTTTTCTTTTCATCAAACGCAGAGGAGGAATAATTAGTGATATCGTAATACTCGGCCCATTCTGTTCCTTTGGGCGACCATTCCAGACTTTTGACCGTATTTTGCAGATTGTCGATCAAGCCCAACAACCCCATTTTTGAGACAGTTGCTGTACCCTCTGTTTTTCCCTGCGATTCGGAATACTTTTTCTGAGCATTGGCATGAATATGGATATGGGTTGCCAATCCAAGGTTAAATTTTGTGCTCCAGGGTAACAATGTTGATGTAAGGTCCAACGGGATACCATCGATATAAACTCTTAAAAGTTGATTTAATCGGATATCAACCTTGGACATCAAGGCAAGAGGGGCCAGAAAATGCTGGCAGAATTGGCGGTACGCATCCCAGGGTTTACCTTCTGTGTAATCATCGAATGAAAGTGTGTCAATGAGAACAGGTTTGCCTTTATAAAACTGGATGTTATAGGCACTGGCATCTTTAAGGGTTAGCCCTTTCTCCAGCGCTGCCCCTTGAATTTTTAGAGTAATCAGAGCCGCATCTTTAAGCTGACTGAAAGACCATTCATATGGATAAGAAATGAAGTCAACTTTAACGGGTTTAATAACCAGAAATGCATTATCTGGATCCGCCGGTTTTATATCTGACACCTCTTCATGTGGAATCAGCCATCCCTTTTTTATGAGTTGGGCGTAAAGACCACCCGTCATCAATTTCTTATAGATTGACTCATATTCTTTATTTATTTGACGGAAAAGTGTATCGTCCCTGGTAAAAAGGAATCCGCTTGGGTCACGGAAGGAGGATGAAATTTTTTTCGTGTCCTTTGTCATGAGTAGTCTCACCCGTTTAACTTCTTTCTTTGACAAGATAGATGAAAGGCAAACTGATTACAGTAACCAGCATTTTAATAATAACATTTGCCCAAAAAATGCCCCATACAGATTCTACTGGCATGGTTCCGTAGAAAGCCATAAAAGAAAACGCAAGTGAATCCAACGGAACGCTGATTGAATTACTGACCAGAACCCGCATCCATTGAAACCGATGTGTGATCCGGTCTACCCAGACCCGGTAAACTTCCGTGTCAGTTAATTCCGCGATCAGTTGTGAAAGTATGCTGGCAATGGTTATACGCCAGACTGGTGAAAGCACTTTACCCCAGACTTCACTGCTGCCTGCAGCTGTGTCAGGTTGAAGGGTTGACACAAACCAGAAGAAAACTGCCATGAAAAGGTTTATCGCAACGGCCGTTACGATCAAAACCCTGACACCCTTTAACCCCAGGACTTTATGAGCCAGGTCCCGAAGTGTGAATGTGATGGGATAAATAAATGTCCCGGCATCAAATGATAATCCGGCGAACATGACTATTTGCAAACTGGCAATATTCGACAGCAGCTGTGCAGAAACATAAATGGCACAAACAATTATGGCAGAAATCACTTCAAAATCCTTTTTTCAGAAAATGGAAAGTCTCAAACAACTTTCTCCCGCATTTTTGAACTCAGATAATCCATGGATGCCACCACAACAGCAATCGCAATCATCTGAGCAGATGCGGCTCTGTAGTTTAACAGATTAATGTTCTGAATGAGAAGGAAGCCGATACCTCCGCCGCCGGCGAAACCAATGATCGTGGACATGCGGACATTGATATCCCAACGGTACATTGTGAAGGATATATACGGTGGAATGATCTGTGGGATCACAGCATAAACAACAGTCTGCATCCAGTTGGCACCTGTGGCTTTGATGGCTTCTACAGGTCCGGCAAGAATGCTCTCCACCTGTTCAGAATACAGTTTTGCCAGTGCGGCAACAGTGTGCAACGAAAGAGCAAGCACACCCGCGAACGGGCCTATCCCGACCCAAACAACAAAAACTATGACCATGATCAATGATTCAATGGACCTTAACGCGTTGAGAATTGTCCGGGTCACATAGTAAACGATCATACCGATTGGCAGGAGATCAGATTTTCTTGTCAATATTCCAACCAGCAAACCACCCAATGCACCTGCAATTCCTGGAATAATCGCCCAATACAAGGGATTCTCGATCTGGTATAGCCAGTTTATCCCGGCGCCAATGAGTATGAAAATTAATGCGCCGGCAACCATGGCCATCAGCGTTCCGATGATTTTTGTCTGGTTTGAAGATAATTTCCTTTGCAGGTTGACACCCATCTTCCCGGCATAACTGCTCAGAACACCTGCCGCCGCGAGTGCCGCGGTTATGGAGATCAACATACGAAGAATTTGTCCAATATTCTTCAGGAACAGTCCAAGAAAACCAAAACCTCCAAGGGCTGTTTGCAGGTATTGCCCGCTCTTATCCATTAATCCTGCAAGTACAGAAATTGTTATAAGAGAAACTAGCATGACCAGTAATATACTCATCCAACGTAGTATTCGGATGTTTTGTGATGGTAGTTGCTCATCTTCCTGGGGTAATGCCCATCTGATTGCCCTGAGCGCTACTATCGGAACAAAAATAAGGATAATAAGAGCCAACCAGATGGTTTTCGTTAATTCATCACCAATGGCGCTCATCCAATCTGCCACATATTGGCCTATCGCAAAACCAATCGGAATGGCAATAATCTGAGCGGAAAGACCGATCAAGTTTGATTCGATTTCTTTCATCAAATTTCGGGCGGCAAAGAAACTTATTGGTATTGATAAGAGCGTTCCAATGGTAGTCGCCAACAACGCCAGGAATATGGTCTCAATGATCTTATCCCAGGTGTCATATGCTGTCTGTGTAAGGTGTGGTGTTCCTACATTTCGTCGAATAATGGCTTCAATCTTTTGTACCGTTTCATTTGGACGGTTTGGTATCTTTACGGATGCCTGAAAATACCCATTTTGATCTGTTTCAACATCAGCCAATTCGAGCGTTACATTACTGGGTGGAATGAAGTTTACTGGACCGGCAGCATTGGGTGGAAGGTTGAATCCTTCAATTGTTGCTTTTCCACCAGGTTCAACACATGCCGGTGTTATTACCAGATATGCGCCGGATTCATCGGCTTGAGTAGTTATATCGGAACCAGAACAAGGCACCTGTATGGGAAGGTTAACCCGGAATTCTTCTTTTTCATATGCAAACAGGTCTGGTTTTGCAAGCGCTCTGATGATGCGCAACAGTTGTTCCTGCCGTCGGGCTGATTTTGTCTCTTCCAGGTTCACCTTGGTAACCTGAAACCCATACGCATAAACCAATACTGCCAATATTATGGCTACAAAAATCCCCAGAGATCGCCAGATGGAGGCTTTCTTTTCATTTTGTGTCTTCATTTAGCCCACCCGTTCGGCATCTTTGCCGTAGATTTCTTTAAATTTTGAATCATCAATATCTTTGGGCAATCCGTCAAAAACCATTTGTCCGTTGTTTAATGCGATCACCCTGTCTGAATAGCGATGGACAAGATCAAGGAAGTGAAGACTGCAAAGTACAGTTACACCGTCCTTTTTATTGATCTCTTCCAGATATTGCATAATGCTATGGGCAAGAACCGGATCTAGTGACGCCACCGGTTCATCCGCCAGGATCATTTCAGGATCCTGCATTAAAGCGCGGGCAACACCCACACGCTGCTGTTGTCCACCGGAAAGTTCATCCGCCCGATAGCCGGCTTTATCGGCTATCCCGACTCGATCAAGTTGTTTTACGGCAGATTTAATATCATCTTTTGAAAAACGATTGAATAAACTCCAGGCTGGATTGGCGTATCCCAGACGACCGGCCAGTACATTGGTCAAAACACTTGAGCGGCTGACCAGGTTGAAATGCTGGAAGACCATCCCAATTTTCCGCCGGATATGTCGCAATTCATCATCGGTTGCGCCGGTCACTGCCATACCCCCAAAGACTATTGATCCTGCTGTTGGTTCAATCAGGCGATTGATGCATCTTAATAATGTAGATTTGCCTGATCCGCTTAACCCGATGATGGCGAGAAACTCACCTTTCTTGACGTTGAAAGAAACATCGGTAAGGGCTTGTACTCCCCCTTCATACACCTTGGTTAAATTTTTAACTTCAAGCTGGTAGGATTGATCAGGTTGTTCCATGATAATGATTACCTATCTTGATTTGGATTAATAGTATTCTAATCTACTTCCAATTTGTCTACAAATAAAAAGAGCCGGAGTTCATCATACATGAACTCCGGCTCTTGAGGCATAAGATTACTCGCCCAGGCTCTCCATGGTGATGCCGGCAGCTTCAACCATGATACGGACAAAATCAAATTCTGCGTCATTGGTTTCTGCAATACCGTCCCAGGCATAGAAGTCCTGCTTGCCGATTGATTCCTTCCAATCTTCTGT
>CAYRHB010000040.1:0-2155 GCA_964424035.1 uncultured Leptolinea sp. | reverse complement strand
TGTCTGGGAGAAATCAACTAAAGCAGTGCTGATCTTCTCGCGGACATCAGCCGGGAAGTCCGGACCAAATGAAAGTGTATCATTCGGGATGGACGGAGACACAGTCAGGATCTTTACCTTTTCAATAACATCCGGCGCCTCTTCACGTATATTGGCACGGGCATCGTTTACTTTGTATCCACCACACATAATTTTCTTTTTGTCTTCTGTGACCTGGCATTCGCTAATCAGATCATCCGGGATATCGGGGAACTTCCCTTCTTCCCATTTATCCACGCCTTCAGGAACTGAAGGAGGAGTATAGAAGACTGTACCGAAATCAACTTCTCCGTTGTAAACTGCTTTTACAGTCTGCGGGTGTCCGCCAGTTGCGACTTTTTCCCCCGGTTCAATACCGGCATCTTTGAACATGGCCAGAGGTACCAGATAGCCTGAGGTTGAACCGACATCACCGTACCCCCATTTTTTACCGGCCAGGTCATTGATATCTTTGAAATCACTGTCGCGTTTGACAATGAACTCTGCCCAGTAGACAGATGACCCATAGCGTACGGCTTTGAAGGCAGCATCAACACCACAGAGTTTGTTGGCCAAAACATATCCAAGGCCGGGGATGAAACCGATGGTATCAGTTGGAGATGCGCACATCTCTTCAATGGTAGCTGCATAAGAAGTAGGAACCGAGACTTCAAATTCATAGCCGGTTGCTTTCTTCAACGCGTCAGCCATGATCTGACCACCGCTTACGATTACATTCGCGTCAGTGGAAGGCACAAACAAAACTTTAATGGGATGCTCAGCGGAACCAACTTCCGGTTCTGCCGGAGCTTCTGTCGGTTCAGGAGCTTTTGTCGGCTCGGGAGCCTTGGTCGGTTCTTCCACTACGGGTGCGGGTGCTTCTGTCGGCGCAGGTGCGGGTTGGCAGGCCGTCAGTAGCATGGATGCTACTGTCAGCAGCGCAACCATTACAAGAACTAGGCTACTCTTCTTTTGCATAATGTTCTCCTTCGGATAGATTAGAATGAATTAATAATAGTCCGTATTTATGTGTGAAGCAAGCAGACATCCATTAGTGCCATGTTAACATCTAGTAGTCTGTTTAATAAACTATTACAAAATCGTTGAATTGACATCCCCCATTACGGGCGGTAGAATCTATGAAGGAGAACAATATGCCTATCTACGAGTATGAATGTTCTGATTGCCGGCAGACTTTTGAAGTCCGCCGTTGTTTTTCTGAAGCAGATTTGCCGGCGATTTGTGTGAAATGCGAAAGCAAGAATACCCATAAAGTCCTTTCGACATTCTATGCGAAGTCTGCGGGCAGTTCCTCATCCAGCTCCGTTGGGAGTTCTGGTTGCGGCAATTGCCATGGCGGGTCATGCGGTTCCTGTCATCATTAATCTGACCATATAAAAAGGAGTTGTTTATGAAGAATGATTTTATTTCCATCGCTGACTACTCTCCGGAAGAACTTCAGGGAATCCTGGATCTGGCTATTGAATTAAAAAAAGAAAGACGTGAAAAGGGAGAGAACAAACCATTACTGAAGAACAAAGTGTTGGGAATGGTTTTTCAAAAACCCAGCCTCCGTACGCGTGTCAGTTTTGATATGGCCATGCGTCACCTTGGCGGTGATGCGCTCTATCTTTCTCCGAATGAAATCGGGCTTGGTCAGCGGGAATCGATTGCGGATGTTGCCCGGGTACTCGCTGGATATGTAGATGTTGTGATGGCACGCGTTTTTGCCCATCAACATGTCCTTGACCTGGCTCAATGGTCCAGTGTTCCTGTTATTAATGGTTTGAGTGATTATGATCATCCCTGCCAGGGAATGGCGGATGCTTTGACGATTCTGGAAAAATATAGCCGGATTAAAGACCTGAATGTTACATTTGTTGGTGATGGGAATAATGTCGCAGTATCTTTAATGCATGTTTGTTCAAAGCTGGGTGCTCACTTCACACTGGCTGCGCCTGAAGGTTATGATCTTCCTGAGAAAGCAGTCAAAGAATGTGAAGCATTCAATACGAAATCAGGCGGGTCAATTCAAACAATGCGTGATCCTCATACCGCGGTAAAAAATGCGGATGTTATTTATACGGATACGTGGACCAGTATGGGACAGGAAGAATAAACAGAAAAACGTAATAGA
>CAYRHB010000039.1:0-28494 GCA_964424035.1 uncultured Leptolinea sp. | reverse complement strand
AACCGGTTTTATTGCTGGTTTAAATTACCGTATAGAAAAAGGGGTTTTTGGATATTCCGGTGACCCCAAGGAATTTCGAACTCTGGTTGTAAATCGACTTGCCGAAAAATACGCATGGATAATCAAACCGGAAGATATTGTGTTTACACCGGGCGTGGTTGTTGGATTCAACATCGCAGCTCATGCAGTAGCCGACAATGAAGGGGCTGTGTTGATACAACCGCCGGTTTATCCACCATTCTTTAAAGCAGCCGGGTATGCCGGATTAACCACTCTTGACAACCCGCTGATCCAGGATGAAAACGGAACCTATGGCATTGATTTTGAGGACTTCGAACAAAAAGCTGCCCTGAATACCAGATTGTTTTTGCTGTGCAATCCGCATAATCCGGTTGGACGGGTGTTTTCACAGGGCGAATTGGAGCAGATGGCTGAGATATGCCTGAAGAATAATGTTGTCGTCTGTTCAGATGAGATCCATTGTGATCTTGTTTACAACGGGTATACCCATATTCCACTTGCGTCGATCAATCCTGAAATTGCCCAACAAACCATCACATTAATGGCTCCGAGCAAAACATACAATATCGCGGGTCTGGATTGTTCGTTTGCCATTATCCAGAACAAGGATCTGCGTGACCAGTATATAAAAGCGATGAGGGGTATTACCGGGAATATTAATATGCTCGGAATTACGGCAGCCATGGCTGCCTACCAGTCAGGCCAACCCTGGTTGGAAGATCTATTGATTTACCTTGAAGGTAACCGGGATTTTCTTAAAAACACATTGGAACGTGAGATGCCGCAAATCCGTATGATCAATCCGGAAGGCACCTACCTTGCCTGGTTGGACTGCCGGTATGCCGGTCTAATTGAAAATCCATACGATTTCTTCCTGAAGAAGGCATTAATCGCATTCAATAATGGCGAATCGTTTGGCATTCAGGGAAAAGGCTTCGTCAGAATGAACTTTGGTTGCACCAGAGCCATGCTAAACGAAGCCCTTGAACGGATGAAGACTGCGCTGGAAAAGATATCTGCTTAGAAGATCGATTTTAAAGTCAGAAGGAAACCGATGACAATAAACGGGATACCCACGATCGCTCCAACGACTGTGATGGTAAGAACAATACCGACGATCATCAGTACCAGCCCCAGAATGACGCCGATCAACCGGCCTGTGAGCAGGAATATCCATTCGATCAATTTCCAGATCGCGTAGAATGGCCAGAGTAAAAAGGGGATGTGTTTTGATTCAGACATTTTTGCCTCCAGAACTATATACGGAGTTCACGTAATCGGGTTGCAGAAATCCAACCTTTTGTCTCTGGTAGAATCTTAATATGGAAAAGAAGACCCGGCGTATTAATAAGAAGGCTTGCTGCCTGTTCTGGTTAGTTGCCCTGCCGGTTCTTACGGCCGGGTTTCTGACGGCATTGGGTGGAATCCTTGTGGTGGCTGATCCGCTCCAAAAAGCAGATGCCATTGTTGTTTTAAGCGGCGGCAGTGAGGAAAGAATCCAGGAAGCCATCCGGCTTTACCAAGAGGAATATGCGGATACGGTCATCCTGACCGAAACCGGCGCCGTTCTGGAGGAATATAACGCGGAGTATTCAAGAGAACTCCGTCTGGTTCTTCTGAACGCGGGTATCCCGGGAGGCGCCATTAAGATCACACCGCGGAACGCAGCCAGTACGCGCGACGAAGCCAAGGATGTGCGAACACTGGTTCAAAGCCTGCATCCCCAAAAATTGATCGTGGTAACGGACCCATACCATACACTGCGAACCCGCATGATATGGAAGGAAGTATTTCAGGATACAGAAACCGAGATTCTTGTCCGACCGGTCAGAAACAGTTGGTATTCTTCATCCACCTGGTGGCTCTCGGCAGCCGGTTGGCAGAATACAACCTATGAATATATTAAACTGTTTGGCTATATCATCACGCGAAAAATAGATTAAAAAACCGCCCGTGAGGGCGGTTTGCGTTTCATTTATTGCAGTTTCAAGATATCGGGATCACGTTGGCAGCCTGAAGCCCTTTCGGCCCCTGCTCAACGGAGAATTCCACTTTTTGTCCTTCTTTCAGGCGGCGGTAGCCCTCCATATCAACGGCGGAGAAGTGAACGAAAACATCTTCCCCTTCATCACGGCCAATGAAACCATAGCCTTTCGTGGCGTTGAACCACTTTACGGTCCCCATCAAACGTTCTGACATTCTAAAACTCTCCATACAATGGTAATTTGGCAAGAAAAACCACTGACAACTGTTTGAAAAATGAGTCAGTGGTCTTCCATACGTTTCGCAAGGTTATCACGACATATATTGGCTGTCAAGAAAATTAACCATCAGGTAAATTTAAATTACTCCATTTCCTGTTATGAAATCTGTTATGAGATTGCAAACCGCACATCAACCGTAATGTGAGGTCAATTTGGAGTAGAATCGTTCCATTCAAAAATGAATTGTTATTGAGGTATGAATGCGTAAATTTCTGATCACAACCGGAATTCTATCTTTATTTCTGACCAATGCCGGAATTTTTTCGGCTGATGCCAATTCAATTCCGGTTTCATCAACCAGCGATATTACAGGTGAAGTGATTTGTTTACCGGGAGTCTACCTGACAGAGCCGGATTCCTGCCTGCTTGCCGGACCATCTTCGGTTTTAACACAGATGGCCAAGGATGGAATCATTTATCCAGCCCCATCGTTGCCGGTTAGTAAACCTTCCCTTGCGCTAAATGACGTCCCATATAAATATGCGAAAATTGTATCTCCCAGTGCTCCTTTATATGGTTCGCTAGCCCAGGCTGATGGACGTACGGCAACATATCAACTCGCCGGGGCGACCCGGTACATTTCCTACAGTTATATCCAGGATACCGATTTAGGCCGGTACTTCCAATCCAGCTCAGGTATGTGGCTGGATGGGGGCGATGTGGCACGTGCCGCGCCTCCCACCTTCCAGGGACTTATCGTCCATAGTACTCCCAAAACAGAATTTGGATGGATCCTTACACCGGGAAAACCGCGCACCAGCCCGGATTTCAGTGCACCCGAAATAAAGAAAGAAGTATTGCAGGGTGAATTGTATGCCATTTCCGCCACCAGAACTGTGGGTGATACCACCTGGGTCATGATCGGGTTGGGTGAATGGATCGAAGACCGGATCATTGGCCGTGTTATTCCCAAGACGGTTGCGCCAGAGGGAGTCACAAACGGACGTTGGGTGGATATCAACCTGGCGGAACAATCTCTATCTATTTATGATAATAACCGGATGGTTTTTGCCACGCTGGTTTCAACCGGAACTGATCCATTCTTCACACAACCCGGTCTTTTCAAGATCTACCAGAAAAAAGACAAAGAAACCATGAGCGGTGATTTCTCGGGAGATCGATCAGGGTACTACTATCTGGAAGATGTTCCCTGGACCATGTATTTTGATAAGCTGCGCGCTTTACACGGTGCCTACTGGCACGCCCGGTTTGGTTATGACGCATCACATGGTTGTGTAAACCTTTCCATTGGTGATGCACGCTGGCTTTATGATTGGGCTGAAGTGGGTGATTATGTATATGTTTATGATCCTACCGGAAAGACCCCCACAGATCCGGCATTCTATACCGATGGTGGCGCATAAACTTTTTAGACTGATTGCAGAGAAAAAATCCGGGATGTCTTGAAATCATCCCGGATTTTTATTTTACAAGGGTGACCATCTCACTCCAAAGAAGTACTGTTCCATTTATCAAAGTGCTGCTTTCCTGGCGGATACGCAATGTCGCCGGTATCTGAGTGCTCGTTTTATATGGAAGTTTGACTTCGATTGGTGTATACGCGGTCCGGTCAGCAGGGATATTAATGCCAACAATTTTGGATGTTAATGTATGCCAGTCGGACGCGATCAACTCCACCACGATAGGTGTATTGTTTATCGGTTTGATTCCACCCTTTATGACCAGAAATTCTCCCTGGACTGTTTCTCCGGCAGCCGGTTGTTCGATCATAAAACGGGGAAAAACAACATCATCGCCTGCGGTTTCAGTTCCATGAATGTTGATGAGAGTCAGATGCACTGACGTAAGGAAAATTGGTTTCCCTTTGGAATTTTCCAAAATTACCTGAAGCCGTGCTGATTCTTCTGACCTTATCTCAAAGGGTATCTCCTGTTCGATCAACAGGGTTTTTCCCTTGTATTGTCCATAATCGAGGAGTTTCCGGAAGATAAGCCGGTTATCATGTCCCAGAAGCTCAACTCGGATCATACCATCATCGCCGGGTCTGGTTGCCAGTTTGAGCATTAACGGTGACATAATTCGGGCATCATTTCCGGGAGACAGGATTACTGGTTCTCCCGATTCCGGGACTTTGAAATCTTCCAACACCGGGTTGGGGGTGATATTCATTGTTCCTGGGGATGAACCGGCATGAACAGGATTGGTTTTTATCAGGCACGTGGGTGCGAAGATCAGCAGGAAGGTAAAAAGGAGTAAAACCGGTCGACGAATACTCAC
Organism: uncultured Leptolinea sp.; assembly: GCA_964424035.1. Lineage (GTDB taxonomy): Bacteria > Chloroflexota > Anaerolineae > Anaerolineales > Anaerolineaceae > Leptolinea. The sequence goes on along the minus strand of CAYRHB010000039.1, from coordinate 23,971 downwards.
CGGCCGGTTTTTTGTCCCTTTCAAAAATGGACCTGACTTCACGAATAGATTTCCCTGAATTTCGTTCTCAAATATCGCAGGTATGGCTGCGGATCAATTGGTGATCCTGTTACTCTCTTGACCAGTTCCTGGGTTTCAAATTTAGCTCCGTGTGTATGTATGTTTGTACGGAGCCAGTTCAATAACGGATTGAATTGTCCGGTTGAAATCTGTTCATCCAGGTCCGGGATATCCTTTTGGATACAGCCCCATAATTGGGCGGAAATTACATTACCCAAGGCGTACGTCGGGAAATATCCAACGAGTCCGCCGGCCCAGTGGATGTCCTGGAGAACACCATGGGCGTCATCTTTGGGAACGACCCCCAGATACTCATCCATACGGTTTTTCCAGAGTTCCGGAAGGTCCCGAACTTCGATTTTGTGTTCGAGTAAAGCGATTTCAAGTTCAAGTCGCAGCATGACATGCAGGTTGTACGTAGCTTCATCTGATTCTGTACGGATCAGGGACGGTTCAACCCGATTGATTCCTTTATAAAAGGTTTCCAGGGGTACATTTGCCAGCTGTGCAGGGAATAACAATTGCAATCTGGGATAATAGTGAATCCAGAAACTGCGTGACCGGCCAACCAGGTTTTCCCACAGTCGGGATTGGGATTCGTGAACTGCCATTGAGGCACCGGTTGCCAACGGAGAACGGCGCAATGCTGAATTGAAACCCAGTTCGTACAGGGCGTGCCCGCCCTCATGGATCGTGCTGAAGAGGGCGGTTGCGAAATTATCCGATATTACACGGGTGGTAATCCGCACATCATCCATACCAATTGTGGTGGTAAATGGATGGGCTGAGCTATCCTCCCGGCCACGGTTCCAATCAAAACCCATATTGGAAACCACTTCAACACCAAATTCCCATTGAGCGTTTTCAGGGTAGTACTGCCGCAGGAAAGATGAATCCACCTGTGGTTTCTCGGATAGTTCACGGATAAGAGCAACTTGTTCTTCACGCAATACATCGAAGATCTTCTGGACATCAACCGTCTTCAATCCGGGTTCAAATTCATCAAGCAATGGATCGTAGATATGGTCATATGGTTGAAAGAAAGACGCATATTCCCGCCGAAGTTCCATGATCCTTTCAAGACTTGGCTGAAAACTGGAAAAATCGGATGTACCCTTGGCTTTTTCCCATTTTTCCTGGCCAATGGCTGTTGCTTCAGCGAAACTGGCAACCCAATCAGCCGGGATGCGGATACGACGTGTAACTTCACGGCGGGTCACTTTTACCAGGCAAAAGTCATCAGAATCTTCCGGCATACCGGCAGTCTGCTTTTCACAATCTTCAAGGCATTTCTGCAATTCGTCTGATGTGACCTTGAGATGCATGATCCGGGAGATGGTGGCCATGGCATTGCCGCGTTCTTCGGCGCCCCCCCCGGGCATATAGGTCTGTTGATCCCAACCCAGCAGCGAAAGGGTCGCGTTCAGGTCATACACTTCGCCCAGAAGGGCTTTCAAACGGTCAAACGAATTAGCGTTCATAGTCAGGCAACTCGCCAGCGCAGGTATTCCCCATTAAGTGCGGCAAGGACTTCCGTGGCGATGTCTTCCGCAGCCCGAGACTGCGCTTCAACAGTCTGTGCACCGATATGCGGAGTTGCAACTACATGTGGATGGGCGGTCAGGGCGCTTTCTCCCGGAGGTTCAGTGGCAAAAACATCCAATCCGGCTGCGGCAACTTTACCGGAGTTCAGGGCATCCAACAGGGCGGTTTCGTCAACGACACCACCGCGGGCGGCATCAATCAACCGGACACCGTCTTTCATCATGGCAAATGAGGAGGCGTTGATTACACCACGGGTTTCATTTGTCAACGGGGTATGGACGGTAATGTAATCGGATTGGGCATACAGCGATTCTAGAGGGACTGGTTGTGCACCGTTTGAGGCAATTTCTTCGGCAGATTGTTTCGGATCGTAGGCAATGATGGTCATTCCCAGAGCCGCAGCACGTTCTGCTGTTGCACGTCCAATTCGACCAAACCCGACGACACCCAGCGTTTTTCCATTTAATTCAACGCCTTCCAGTTCTTTTTTCAACCATTTATTGTTCTTCATACCGCAATCCGCTCTAGGTATCTCGCGGGAAATTGCGAACATCAACCCGATGGCTAATTCAGCCACCGCAAGTGTAGTCGCCGTCGGGGAATTAACAACAATCACGTTATGGCTCATTGCCGCAGAAAGATCGATGTTATCTACTCCAACCCCGGCACGACCAACCACCTTCAGATTGGGGGCGGCGTCGAAAACGGCTGGTGTGACTTTCGTACGTCCGCGGATAATAAGGGCGTCATAATCTCCCACGATCTTCATAAGGTCATCAGCCGATATCCCCGTCTGATCGGTCATCTGAGCTTTCGACCGAAGGATCTCCTTGCCATTTTCTTCCAAACCGTCTGTCAACAACACTTTCCAAGCCATGGATGAACCCTCCTCAAGAAATGTTTTGGCGTTTCACGTAATTCTACCGCAAGACAAACTGGATGTATGATACTCGATTACAATCATTCAATATGAATTTGGAAATTAATCCGCGAATGCTCGAAAACGAATATCTTGTTCGCTGCAAACTTCAAAGTTGCCGGGCGGCATGTTGTATCTACGGGGTCTGGATCGATTCCGCGGAAGTGGAACGCATAATGGCTCATTCCCATGAAATCGCCCCGGAAATGGTTGAAAACAGAAGAGATTCATCGGATTGGCTTGATGGTCGTGAAGATTTTGATGAACATGTGCCCACCGGGAGAGTGCTGCACAGCCGGGTTGTGGAAAATGAAAAACATTATGGCGGATCGGAGTGTGTTTTTCTTCGACCTGACCATAAATGTGCCCTGCAAACTGCCGCTGTAAAAACCGGCTTACACCCATGGGCACTCAAACCTTTTTATTGCACCCTGCATCCCCTGGACCTGGATGAAAAAGGCCGGATCACACTGGATGATGCCGGCCTGCTTTTGGATGAACCCGGGTCCTGTCTTAGACCTTCAAAGCTCAGTGTACCTCTGCTTATCACATTTGAACCTGAGTTACGGTATTTTCTGGGTGATCAAAAATTCGAAGAGTATTTGCTACTCGTGTCGTAAGGCTTCAACCGGCTGAAGTCCGGCAGCACGATTGGCCGGATATATCCCAAAGAAAAGTCCGACTGCGGTAGAGAAAATCGTTGCCAGAAGAATGGCATTCATACCCACTGCCGGATAGAAAGCGGTTCCAGAAGCGGCTGCCACCTTTTCTACAATAAACGCGATCAACCATCCCAGTCCAATGCCGATGATCCCGCCAAACAGACTGAGTAATGAAGATTCCACCAGGAATTGGACCAGAATATCCGATCTTCTGGCTCCCAGTGCTTTACGCAACCCGATCTCACGGGTCCGTTCTGTAACTGATACCAGCATAATATTCATAATTCCGATACCGCCAACCAACAGGGAAATGGCAGCGATTCCGCCAAGGAATATGGTCAATACATTGGTGATTGAACTCACCATGCTAACCGCCGATTGTTGGGAGATCACCTGAAAATCGTCCTGCCCGATCGGAGTGCGATGACGGGTGCGCAGGATATTGGAAATTTCATCCGTGGCTTTATCAACCGTTTCGGCGGATGTAGCCTGGACAACAATGACATCCACTTCATTTTGCGCACGGCGGATAATCCGTGTCTGGGCTGTACTGAACGGGATCATTACCAGATCATCCTGGCTGCCACCCATCCCGCCGCCTTTGGGTTCCAGAACACCGATCACACGAAATGGTTGACCTTCGATACGGATTGTTTCTCCCACAAGGGCTTCACGCCTGTCAAATAGTTTGTCGGCAACATCAACCCCTAGTACGGCAACAGAAGCTTTTCCCAGAATATTCTCTTCAGTGATCCCGCTGCCCTCCAGAAAAGCATAATTGCTTACTGCAACGTAACCCGGGGTAACGCCATCGACCGAAGTGTTCGTTTTTTCACTTCCGAAGGTCACCTGACGTCGGCTGGAAAGCAGAGGTTCGGCAACCAAAACCGATGGTGCCAGTTCTTCGTCAACCATGGCAGCCGCATCCAGTTCGGTAAGTGGTTTGGGGTTCCTGATTTCACCCGTTGGATTTCCGCCGGCAACAAAGATCAAGTTGGTACCCAGGTCACTGATCGTACTTGTAATATAAGACTGTGCACCATCGCCAATGGCCAGCATGGCAATAACCGCCGCCACACCGATGACAATACCCAGAATGGTCAAACCGGAACGGAGCTTATTGGAGCTGAGAGTCTCCAATGCTTCGAGAAATGCTTCAAATATATTCATTAGTTCTCCACGATCAATCCATCTTTCACACGGATGATCCGCTGGGTCTGCTCGCCCACACCGGGGTCATGCGTGACAATAATTACGGTGGCGCCCTTGTCGCGGTTCAGGCTAAGCAACAGTTCCATGATCTCTTTGCCTGATTTTGAATCCAGGTTACCGGTTGGTTCATCTGCCATTATGATGGCTGGATTGTTTACAAGAGCGCGGGCTATCGCCACACGTTGCTGCTGTCCGCCGGAAAGCTCGAAGGGTTTGTGATGTATCCGGTTTCCCAACCCAACATCTTCAAGTGCCTTCTGGGCTAAATCGGAACGTCCCGATCGTACTCCGGCATAACGCAATGGCAATTCTACATTGGTCAGTGCGGTTGCCCTGGTCAGGAGGTTAAAGCTCTGAAAAATAAACCCGACTTTCCGGTTGCGGATGAGGGCAAGCTGGTCATCATTCAAATCTGAGACTTTTTCTCCGTCCAGATAGTATTCACCGCCGCTCGGCCTATCCAGACACCCCAGGATATTCATGAGGGTGGATTTACCCGACCCGGAGGGTCCCATAATGGCAACGATCTCTCCCCGGTCAACAGTCAAAGACACGCCGTTCAGCGCTCTCACCTCAACCTCACCCATCTGGTAGATCTTGGTGATCTCGTTGGTGGAAATTACATGTTCAGACATAAAAATTCCTGTCAGATCACATCCCGCCGAACATGTTCATGGTCGGAGGATTCAGAATAATCAGATCGCCTTCTTTAAGGTCACCCGATAGCAATTCACTTTCAGTGTCTGAACTGGCACCGATCGTGATAGTCACCGGAGTGGGTACATTATTCTTCAGGATATACACAGACCGTTTCCCATCCACCAGACGAACAGCCCGGTTGGGAACGACAAGGATGTCATCCATCTGGTTTACGGTTATGTTTACGGCTGACGTCATTCCCGGTTTTACCATCTCATCAACATCCAGAATTTCAACCGTGACCAGAAAATTGACCACTCCCTGGACAGACGTACCAACGGTACCGACATCAGTGACACGGGCTTCGTATGTTTTTTCCTGGATGGCATCGAAGGTCATTGTTGCTTCCTGCCCAACTTTTATGCGGTTGATATCCACTTCGGTGACATCAATGTCGGCATACAGGTGGGTGAGATCGTCAATCCGGAATCCGGTTGAAGTCATGGATACCTGGTCTCCCACTTTGGCTTTGACGTCAGTAACAGTTCCGTTAAAAGGTGCTTCAATATAAGCCATTTTCAGGGTGGCTTCAGTGGCCGCTACTTTTGCTTTTGCAGCGGCAATGTCATCGGGATCTGTACCTTCTTTCAGCCGATCGTATTCGCGTTGGGCATCTTTGACCTTGGCTTCCGCCAGAGAGAGATTTGCGTCAATCTCAGCCTGCTCAAGTTCATCGGGATAGCTCTTGGCGTAATTGTAGTTTGCCAGGGCAGTCTCCATTTTCTGTTTGGCAGCGGAGTATTTGGCAACTGCTTCTGCGCGTACCGGGTCGTCTTCCGCTTTGTACTGGGTGCCCAGATAATCATCTTCGTATTTTTCAAGCTCTTCTTTGGCAAGAATGTAATTCGCGTAGGCAGCATCAATTACACTTTGATCCGCTTTGGTAAATTTCTTGCTCTCACGCTTTTCTTTCGCGTCATCCAACTGTTTTAATGCCAGTGCCAGGGTTTGTTCCGCCTGTGACGTTGAAAGATTCGATTTCTCGAGGTTTTCAAGATTGCGTTTTGCCGATACCAGTTCAGCCTGCGCGAGGATGATCTGTTGGGAAAGGGATGTCTGGGATAACTCTGCCAGACGGCTGTCCTTCTTTACAATATCACCCACTTTCACAAAGACGGATTCGATCGTGCCGGTAGTCTGCCAGTTCAAAACGGCAGTCTGCTTTGCTCTGACTGTGCCGGTCGCGCCAACTGTTGCCGTAAGGGATCCTTTTGATAGTGGCGTTGTCTGGTACATGGAATTGGCGGTTGATTGACCCTTGTTGATCATCTGTAATACGCCAAAGGCAATTCCCACAATTAGAATTATCAGAAGCGGGATCCAAACGATTTTTTTTGCGAAGAATTTCTTGATCATGTACTTTCTCCTCAACTTCCCGGAATAACCTCTACCAGTGCCGCTCGAACCACCAACCGCCATTGATATTCTCCACTGGCTTCATCAAAACCCTGACAGGTGATCAAGGTCAGCCAGCTTTGCTCTTCATGGCGAAAGGCACTGCGGTCATCCGGTAATACGCGTTCAATGGAACGAACACGATAAATATATGTATTTCCCCAGGCTTGAACCTTTACTGCATCGTCGTATTTCAATCTGGATAGATTCGCGAATGGTCCCGGTTTGCCATTGGGCAGGGAAACATGCGCGGTGATCACCGAATTTCCCTCATACGTTGGAAATGCGGTTCCCTGAAGGTATCCGGCTTGATTCCATAACCAGGTCAAATCCCAGCCATTGGCTGTTGGTTCTACCCCCACAATATCTGTCTGTAGTTGCAGGTTGGGAATGATCAGGCGCAGGTCATCCAGGTCTCTGTATTGGGCTTCCTTCGGTTGTGGTTTTATTTCTGTCACACGGTCCGGCGCGAAACCAGTGGCGGGCATAAAGAAATTGCCATCCACTTTCCAAATCTCCTGCCCGATTTTCCCGTCATTTCCACTGAAGAACAGTGTACGATTTATGGCGGCATAACTATGAATGTGCGATGTCTGATAGCCGCTATTGAGGTCGTCAACACGCAAGGTTGAGTATTCTTCATAAGGCGGTTCACTCATATAGAGTTCATGGCCATATGTACCATCATCTGCCGTGAAGAAAAGTGTGTTCCCGATCGCACTCAGATTCGCAGGATCCGATGTGTTATGACCTTTATTTATGTCTGCGACAATGTTGGTGTGGTCTTCATCATAGGGCGGGACACTTTTCCATAGTTCTTTTCCAACAATACCTTCATTGGCTGTAAAGAACAGGGTTGTTCCCACAACTGTCAAATTTTCTGGATTTGAACTGCCAAAACCGTCAAAAATATCCTTGACAATGAAAGTTGATGTTGGTTCATAGGGCGGTTTGGATATATATAATTCGGTTCCGCTAAACCCAATATTTCCGGCAAAGAAAACGTAGGAACCGATGGAAGTGATCCAATCCGGTTGAGTATCATTGATTGGATAGATCAATATGGTTGATGGCGGATCCCCGGTAATATCGGTTACTCTGGCGGCTGAACTGTATGGAGGTTCCAATTTATATAGTTCGTTGCCTGACTCGCCGTCATCCCCGGAAAAGAAGATTGTATTTTCCACCACTGTCAGGTCATGGATTGCAGCCAGATTGTTCTTGGTAATGTCAGTGCATTTGACCGCTGAACCGGGATAATAGAGTGGGTCACTGCGCCATATCTCATTACTGGAAGAATCATTGGCAACATAGAATAACATCCAACCGATCCGTTTGAGTTCCCGTGGATATGAACTGTGTGAACCTTTCCAAATATCTGTAACCAGATCAATGGTCTGGTAAGGCGGGCTGGTTTTAAAGATCTCTTTTCCATGGATCCCGTCATCTGCTGTGAAGAACATGGCATTCCCGATGGGAACCAGTTCGGCGGGATCTGAATCACCGCCTTCATTCAAATCAGCCACCCTGTGCGTAGAGTAGGCTTCATATGGCGGTTCTGATACCCATAATTCAACGCCGGCATCATCCTTTGCACTGAAAAAGATCAGGTTGCCAAACGCGGTGATATGCGACACATCCGAGCTGACATACCCCGGATTGATATCCCTGACAAGTTGGGCTTTCGTATAGGGTGATGGTAATTTCCATAGTTCACGACCGTATGTCCCATCAGATGCGCTGAAAAAGAGTGTGGTACCAACAAACGTCAATTCCTCAGGATCTGAGCCTACTTTCCCTATTCGCAGGTCCTGAACATTAACGGGAGGATTGTCGCTTTCTTTGATTGCCAGCACAGCCGCGTTAACAGGTAAAGGAATGAGGGCAAGTAGAACAGCAACCAGAAAGATGCATCCCACTGTTCTCTTCATAATGCGGTTGAAAGTGAGGGGAAATATAGCCATTATTTACCTGACTCCGGATTTTTGACGATCTGGGGATTGGTCACGACTACATCCCCTTCAACCAAATCACCGGATTTCATTTCGCTGAAAAGGTCTGAAACCAGGCCAAGTTCTACCGGTATCTTTTGCAATGAGTTGTTTCTCACTACATAAACATAGTACTTTTTGTCTGAAACGCGAAGCGCACTGTTTGGAATACTGATCACATCGCGCACTTCATCCACCGCTATCATCACTGCAGCGGTCATTCCAGGCTTGATATCAATATCGGGGTTGGATATCTCGCAGGTGACAATAAAATAGATAATATCCTGATCCGATACACCCACTTCACTTATTTCAGTCACAGTACCAACATATGACCGGTCTGGAATGGCATCAAACGAGAAATTGACCTGTTTACCGAGTTTCACATCGTTGATATCGATTTCTGAAACCGAAATATCCAGGAACATGCGCGAATTGTCCATCAGCACAACCGCAGTCTGGCCGGAGCTTACCAGATCACCGGGCAGCAGTTTGGAATCGACCACGAGGCCACCAATGGGCGCGGTGATCTCCGACTTATTAATCTGCGATTGAAGTGCATTCAATGTTGAGCGGGCAGAAGTGAGGTCATCGGGATCCGGGTTGTCTTTAACTTTTTCCCATTCACGTTCCGCGTCCGCCAGTTTCGCTTCTGCCACTTTTACATTCGCGTCGGCAATGCGAATATCTTCGGGAAGCGGCATATTCTGTGCCCATTGATAATTCCAGGACGCCCAGTCATAATTTTTTCTCGCCTGAGAGAGTTGTGCCGTTACCTGGGCGCGGGCAAGGCTGTCTTCCGGTTGATCCTGTAAAAAGGAAAAGTATTCTTCAACGGCAGCCAGATTCGTTTTTGCCTGCAGGTAGGATGCCTGGGCAGCTTCGAGGTTTGTCTCACTGGCATTGCGTTGATTCTTCTTTTCCCTTTCATCCACGGCATCATCGTACTCAATCCGGGCCTGGGCCAGATCCTCACGAGCCTGGGTGCGTTTTACGTCAGAGATTTCCAGGTTTTCCAATGCCCGTCGGGCGGATGGGAGTTGTTGCATCGCTTCCAAAATGGATGAATCCAGTGATTCGGGGTCCAGTGAAAGAAGTACATCACCGGTTTTGACTTTTTCCAGGTTTTTTACGTTGACAGCACCAACAATACCTTCGGTTTCCCACTTCAGGGTTAAAAGTTGATTGGGTCGGGCTTCACCGGTTGATCCCACATTGGTGGAAATCGTCTCGCGAGTGATGGTTTTGGTTATGATACCTTCGGGTAGAGAGCTCTGATTTTTTGCATGAAACACACTATATGCATATGTGGAACCTGCAATAAGTAACAAAAAAAATCCCAGAAGGAGACCAACTCGTTGTTTGATTGAAATCACGTTGTTTTTTCCCTACGGAAATTGTAATTTCCGGTATTTTATAACGTTGGTGGATGGCCGGTAGCCGAAACTATTATAATCATATCCAAATTGAGGTTTGAGTGTTTAAAAAGTACTTACAAAACTTTTACAATAGCAATAGGCTATCTACACCTATTCATAATATACGCAAAATGCTGTCGGTTAGTTTCTGGATCTTATGGGGAATTCCATTTATCACTTCATCTACGATTCTGATCCATGATTATCCGGAAAAGGTGCGGCAATTTACACACACGATCGAGTTCGATTATGTGGATTGGACGATTAAAGCGATCGGAGAAAAGATCCGGCAATCTGCAGTTGGGGTGGAAGACTATATTTCCGGGACAAAATCTACAGAGATTGTGAGGGAATATGCTCGCACTCAAAGAGAGACCCAACGGTTAGAAGCAGAAATCTCAATCCTCTATGCTGACCCCGGTATTATCGATAAAGAGGCGGTAATTCTACCGGTTCAATCAAACCTCAACCGGTACAGGGAATACAGGCAACAGCTTGCTCCACTGGCAGAATCGATACTTCAAAAACAGATCAGCAGAATACTGGCAGACAGCGGTATTACATCATTGGGAGAACCTGTTCCATCCGTGCTTTTCCATTCCACACCATTACCTCTAGCCCTTATTGTTTCTCCCCGTGACAGAATCCAACAGGATGCCAATATTTCATTGCTGACTGACATGACTGCGGAGGATATGGCATCACTGGAAGACAGGGTGATGAACAACCTGGACGTTTCGGCGCTGATTGTCCCTGTTGGCGGTGTGGGAGTATACCCGACAATGGTTATGGCTACATCTGATCTGGAATACCTTACGGAAACCATTTCACATGAGTGGACCCATAACTATCTGACTTTGCGTCCGCTTGGATTGAACTATGATACAAATCCGGAATTGCGCACGATAAACGAAACGACTGCTTCCATTGTTGGAAACGAGATCGGAGAAATGGTATTGCGTGAATACTATCCGGATATACTTCCACCCGAAGTTTCCACGACGTCAGATGTCGCGACGGAAGCGGAATCACAAGTCTTGGAATCCGAGCCGGAGCCATTCAATTACCGCCGGGAGATGCACACAACCCGCGTGAATGTGGATCAAATGCTGGCAAATGGTTCCATCGATGAAGCGGAAGAATATATGGAACAACGCCGCCAATTCTTCTGGCAGAATGGATATCCTATCCGTAGATTAAACCAAGCGTATTTTGCTTTTTATGGCGCATATGCCGATACACCCGGCGGCGCGGCTGGAAAAGATCCGATTGGCCCTGTAGTGAGAACATTCCGGAAACAAACAGGGAGCTTATCCGCTTTTCTGGAGCAAATTTCCTGGATAACCAGCTTCGATGAATTGAAATCGATGGTGACAATCCCGACTGAAGAATAACCGGTTAAATATCTAAATCCGGGGAGGATGCATCAGAGTTTGAGAAGCTTTCTGAAAGATCTGGTATTTCTCTATCGATCTGTTCCGGTGATTGACCGTGGTCCAGCCGGTCAACCACTTCGTCAAATTCAGGCGGCATTTCTTCACCCAGTTCAGAGCTCATCTGGCGCATCATGGATCCCAAAGCCTGGGGATCATTATCGATTTGATCCAGTCTCTCAGGGTCGGCAAGGTTCTGTAATCTATCAGGGGTGGAACGTGCTATGCGAATCCTCCCGATTCGGCGTTGAACCTTGTTGCTGCCACAATACTTGCATGAGACCTGGAAAGTCTCATATTCTTTATATGAGATAAAGATCTCGAATCTCTTTTTACAGTCCATACAACGGAATTCATAATCTGGCATTCTACACTCCACACGTTGCCGGACATTATAAACGGCTATCCGGTACAATAGGTTGCAACAGGAACATTTTCAAAACCGCATTTATTGCATCATCTTTCCCGGATTGATGATATGGATTGAATGCTGATCCATCCTGATCTCCTGGAGCGAAAAGCACCACCCATAGAATGGAACAAAGGAGAATCTCATGGAAGAAGATCCCAACACACAGGCGTTATCCAGTATCCGGTTTGATGTAATCCAGCGATCACCACTGTTGATCGTTATATCAGGCCCTTCCGGTGTGGGAAAAGATGCTGTACTAAATGAGATGAAAGCGCGCATGTTGCCATTCCATTTTGTTGTAACAACCACCAGCCGTGAGCCACGACCCGGTGAGGTGGAAGGGGTGGACTATAATTTCATCAATCACGCCGATTTCGAAAAAATGATTGCGAATAATGAGTTGATCGAATATGCTCTGGTATATCAGGACTATAAGGGAATACCACGGGCTCAGGTAAGAAAAGCATTGGAGAGTGGGAAAGATGTCGTAATGCGCCTGGATGTTCAAGGTGCGCGAAAAATCCGGGAACTTTGTCCTGAAGCCGTTTTGGTCTTCCTGGTGCCATCCGATGCCAAGGAATGGTACCAACGGTTAAAGGACCGTAAAACCGAAACTCCGGAAAGCTTGAAATTGCGTATCGAAACAGCACTAAGTGAATTGAAGCAACTTGACCTGTTTGATTATGTCGTGATCAACGCACAGAACAGGCTGCAAAAAGCTGTTGATGATATTGAATCCATTATTAAAGTCGAACACTCCCGAACAAATCCGCGAAAGATCACATTATGAATAACGAATATCCCATCGAAAAAGAGCCGCCCGGAAGTCAGATCCCTGACGGACAGCCTGAAAACCCGCCGCCTGTTGGACAGATTACCATCCGGCTCGAATCGACGAAAACAACAGCGACGTATTCCATCCTGGCGGTCACAGCCGTATTCTATTTATTGCAGGTGGCAAGTTCCGTGTTTCTTAAAATAGATTTGCCTGCGGCATTTGGCGCCAAGATCAACGAATATATACTTCAGGGTCAGATATGGCGTTTGATTACCCCTGTGGTTTTACACGGGAGTATCACTCACATCTTCTTTAATATGTATGCGCTATTATCCATCGGCCGTGATGTTGAACGGTTCTATGGTTATAAACGTTACCTGGCATTGTATCTGGCGGCAGCTTTTGCCGGAAATGTGCTTTCATTCCTGGTAACGCCTGAAGCTTCCTACGGCGCATCAACGGCAATTTTCGGATTGGTCGCCGCAGAGGGTATTTTCATCTACCGGAACCGGAAGTACTTTAGAAATTCACGGGCGCTCCTGATTAATATTGCCGTGGTGATCGGTATCAACCTCTTCATTGTTGGCATGATCCCCAATATTGATAATTTCGGACACCTGGGTGGTCTAGTAGGTGGTGGTTTATTCGCCTGGCTGGCAGGGCCTGTCTGGGGCGAGCACGGTCTGTTTCCCCGCATAGAGATCTCAGATTCCACAGAAAAAAGCCGCACACTCCCGGTATTTCTGGGAGTGTGCCTTCTGTTCGCTCTGGTTGCCGCGATAAAATTCTTTATCTAAAGAAGACCTACATCATTCGGGATCTCATCCGGTTCCATAATTTGACGAGTGCTGTAAGCAGCGGTATGAGCAAAGCCCCGCAGGCAACCGGAATGGGTGAGAATGGTGCTGCCTGGTCATAAGTCAGGCTGTAGATGGAACGGGTTCCGGCCAATTGGTCATTGGCAGCCCGTACGCGAATGATATACGTTGCGCTTGTTTCCGGCTGGAAATTGAGAGTGGTTTTTGACAGAAGATCATCCGGAACGGCTTCATCGGTCATTGCCTGTCCGGTCATGTCAAAGATTTGCAATCCCGTTCCGGCAGCGAGCTCGGTTGGCAGGGATTCAAAGGTATACGTCTTTCCACCCTGCAGAAGCATAACCATCCAGTCTTCATCTTTTATACCGCACAGATTATGCAATTGGCCGTTCCCGGTTTCCAGGGGTGTGGCTTCGGATGGTAAATTATCAATGGTTTCATATTTATCCGGAATACATTGAGATTCAACAGTGGTCTTTATCTGAGCTCCAGGTGGAAACTCCTCTGCTCCGGTTGCTGTAACAGCGCGTATCCGGAATCCGTAGCTCATGCCATTTTTCGCGAAGAAACTGGTCTTGCGCAGTGATCCATCCAGCACTTCGGACCATGCCTGCCACTTTCCTGCATTGATCTGGTACTGAAGCTCAAAATGATCTATGGGTTCTTTGGATACTGCTGACCAATCCAGACTGATCAATGTACTCCCATATTCAGCCGGCAGGGCATTCAGATACGTAACGGGGATGGTTCCGTCACCTGCAAGAAGGATGGCGGCACTATCCGTAAAGTTACCTGCCTGGTCATAGGCGCGGGCAAAAACCGCTGCGCCTTCCAGTTTCCCTGAATAGCCTTCAGGAATGGATCCAAACCATCCATCCTCTCCGTTATCGTCAAAGGCAACCTGTTCAACTGCCTCAGCTCCCGCTCCTGCCGGCTGAACGAGAAATTCCACACGAGATACAGGCCCGTTGGTATCTGCTGCTTCAGCGGTTAATTCGATTGGCAGGGTAAGGCTGATCGATCCATCTGCAGGTTTGGTCAGTTTTACGGTGGGCGGAGTAGTATCCTGAACCAGGGATAACCGGTAATTTACACCCGGTACCGTTCCTTTGCCTTTAGATTGTCCACCGACTTTTATGTAATACGTTCCAGGTTCTGCAAGCTTTAGATTAATGCTTGTAGAAGAACCGTTCACGTTGCCAGAAGCCAGTACAGAGGAGCCGTCGTGCGAAAGGATGTTGATTGAAGGGATCCAATCCACTCCTTCGGATGTGATCGAAACGGCAGCATTGAAGTATTGTTCTTTTTCAATGGAAAAAGTAAAGAAATCCACATCGCCAGCCGGACAGATCTGTCCATCGACTGTTTCCCCGATTTTCACGGCACGCGCTTGTTCGAAAGTTCCATCAGCGGCATATTCAGAGCAGACTTTTGCAGGGTCATCGCTGATTCTCACTGTACGGATAGCCCACCCAAGGCCGTCGTTATAATTACCATCCACTGAATCAAACCGGAACCGGATTCTGATATTCTTCCCCGTATAAGGTGAAAGGTCAACCGGTTTGCTGTCGTGGAGGCTTCTATCGCGGGGATTGGTCGTGACCTGCAAAACATCCTGGAACGCGCCCCCATCAACGGAAAGTTGAACCCGGCGTTGATCCCAGATTGAGCCGCTTGATTCAGTGTATGAAGCATACTGGAAGGATAACTGTTGACCGGCATATCCAACATAGATGGAAGGAGATGTCAGCTCACCGGATACAGGAGCTGTTCCTTTTCCAAACTTCCCATCTGAACCGAAAATCCAACCGGTATGTTTTGTGGAATCCAATGTGAATCCACCACGTTGCCAGAGCCCATTGGCTTTCCAACCGGCAATCTCTTTATTAAAATCCGCCTCATATGGTGAATTGATGGCTTCCGTATCCAGGTCTTTTCCAGGTTGAACAGTGAAACTGCCTGTTGCGGTCTTTTCACCGGCGCTATTACGTGCAGAAACTGTCCATTCATATGTGCCGGCGTTTAATGAGCCAACTGAATAAGAAAGTCCATCCTGCCATTCCTGAATGGTTTCAAAACCATCCTGTCCTATCAGTGTTGCCCGGTAGAGCTGTGCCCCACTGGTTGGTTGCCAGCTTAATACGATGGAATTGTCGGTTGTCGGTTCTGAACTATCCATCCCGGTGATTGGATTAAGCTCCGGAGATCCGGGTGGTGGGACGATATTCATGATCATCAGGGATGATGTGCGATTTCCGCCAACGATCTGAGTGTCAAGGTCTTCTGATGATGTGGTCAGGGTTTGAGAGCGGCCGCCAAAGTTCTCTTCATCAAACAGCATGGCGCTGACACCGCCGCCCAATTGGATCGATTCAAGGTTATTCCCGCCAAAACTTTCCAGTGTGGCAAGATTGGTGATCTCGCCTATATCGACAACCTGGCAATAACCTTGATATTTTGCATTATTGTACAGCGCTGCCTGATTCGTAGCCGGTTTGCAAGCGGGCGGGAGGACGGGACAGGTGTATTTCTTCTGGATGACCACTTCGCCTACCGGAGATAAGGTTTTGTTTCCACCGTTATCCCAAATATTAAGTCCAATGGAAACAGGCCCATCAGGAACCCCGGCGGCGCACAGGTCTACATCAGCCACTATGGCGGTGGATTTTACCGCCTCTCCTGCGGGACGCCAGATCCCGTCATAGTTGACCAACGGCTGGATTTTTGCCACGCCGGATTCATCGGTGCCATAGCCATTCACGGTTACCGTGGCTTCGGTGACGACAGTGTTGGCTGCCGGTGCGCTCATTACACCGGTTGGGGGTTTGGTATCACCATTGTTGGATAAATACCGATCTCCCGGAATGCACTCGCTACCGTAAGAGGGAAAGGCTTTTGCCTCAGCACAGGTACGGGGACGCCCGCCATTCACAGCCACATCTTCGAAAACGATGTCAACCGAATTTCCCCAATATGATGTTGCATTTGCATGGACATGGAAATGGAGGTGTGGTCCTGAACTATAACCGGTGTTATCCACATTCCCGATGAATTGCCCCTGGTTGACCCAGGCTCCTTTAACACGCAAGGGTTCAGGGATGGAATCCTGTGACAGATGGAAATACACCTGATATGTTGTTGGAACGGTCGAATCATCTTCGAGGATGATGTAATTTGCGTTGGAGTGGTTATTGTCCGGATATTTCCAAACGGCATACTTTACCCGTCCGGCTTTGGATGCCAGGATGGGGAAGTTGCCTCCATCGGCGAAATCAAAAGCGTAAAGACAGGATGAAGGGCAGGATTTATATGTAAGAACATGACCGATACTGCCTGTCAGGAATTTGGTAACTCCCTTTTGCCAGGGCAGACGATAGCCACGCAAGGCAACACCCTTGGTGGCAGATTGCGGTTTTGAGAGGTATTGTGCTTTTGTCTCCGCGTCAATCAAACTTTCAGGGATGGATTGGAGAAGTTTGTCATATCCCTCATCAGGTTGAACTGTAACGGTCCAGGTCTTGTCCTTCGTTCTCTGTGCAATAGCCAGCCCGGGCTCGGCAGGAATTAACGTATCGGTATCTTTATCATACAGCGCGAGCCAGAGCAGGGCGGTATTTTTGTCATCAGAATAGACTACATTGGTAATGGCCACCCGGTACATTAAGAAAGCCAGTACTTCATCGTGACGCTGGATAGAGATTTGAAGCTGGTGTTCCAACTCGGCCGTAGCGAGATCTTTGGGTTGAGAGTATTTTGGGAATACCTGCTCGGCAGTCGGTTCGCTAAAGAAATACTGGTAAGCGACATAGGCAGTGCCGGCAGCCAATATCAGGAAGATTCCGATCAAAACAGGAAGCAACCATCCCGGTACAATATGACCTGTTTTATGGGAGTTATTCATAACAGTCACCGTTCTTCAGGAGAGAATTAAAAGGTCGGTGCAATAAACAGGCCATACCTTTTTATTCAAATCTAAGGATGATGGAAAGATTCATATTGATTTAATGACGATCCACTAAGGAATGATATAGAATCAATTGCATCAATTACATTATTTGTAAAATAAATCCAAAGCCCTCATTGAAGACCGGGGGAAAGAGGAACACTTGACAGATTTGCTTGTCGGCCGGCAGCCAATCTTTAATCGTAATAAAGAAGTGATCGGTTACGAGCTTCTTTATCGCGGATTGCAGACAGACAAATCAGCAAAAGTTATTGATGGCGATTTTGCCACAACCCAGGTCTTGTTAAATACATTTTCTGAGATAGGGTTGGATAATATTGTCGGGCAGGGATTCGCTTTTATTAACTTCACCAGAAATTTCCTGGTGGGAAAATATCCCATTTCTCTTCCACCGGAGCGGGTGGTTGTCGAAGTCCTGGAGGACGTTGCTCTCGACGCGCCATTAATTGAATCCCTGCAACGATTTAATGAACTCGGTTTTCAAATCGCACTGGATGATGTTGTTTCTGCTAAAAGACTTTTGCCCCTTAAGAATCTGGGATTGGCTTCCGTTGTGAAAATTGACCTGATGGGGGTCAAACGGAACTTATTGCCGGATATTGTCCATACATTAAAGCAAACCGGAGTTTTATTGCTGGCTGAGAAAGTAGAGACTCTGCAAGAGTACGACCTCTGCTTTCGGCTTGGATTTGATTTTTTCCAGGGATATTACCTGTGCAAGCCCAATGTAGTCGTTGGCAAGAAAATGGAATCATCCCGACTTATTGTTATGAGGCTGCTGGCGCAGGTGACTGACCCAAAAGCGGATTTTCAAGAGCTTGAAAAACTTATATCACAGGATGTTGGCCTTAGTTATAAATTGCTAAAATTGGTTAATTCCGGTTATTACTCCCTGTCCACAACCGTGAATTCCATCCGGCAGGCTATCTCTTTGATAGGACTCAGCCAGCTTCGCGGATGGATGATGTTGATCCTTATGTCAACGGTTGACGATAAACCCCATGAATTAACAACCATCGCCCTCCAGCGGGCAAAGATGTGTGAGATGCTGGGAAAAGCGTTTGGTGAAACCCAGGCAGAATCCTATTTCCTGGCCGGTCTATTTTCGGTACTGGATGCCATCATGGATATTCCCATGTCACAGGTCATTGCCAGTATTCCATTAACACCTGAAGTGATCTCTGCGTTGATCAAACATGAAGGAAGAATTGGATTGGCACTTAAAACCGTCCTGGCTCTGGAGCAGGGCGATTGGGAAAACGCGGATAAGACCGGTTTGCCCCCGGAACGATTGCGTTCTATGTATTTCGAATCGATCAAATGGGCAACCATCCTGACTCAAGAGGTCTATCAAAAGAAACCCGGGGCTTGATCGTCAATCCAAATACTCTTGGAAAAAGTCCACAATGGCCGAGTCAATTTCCTGCTGATCCGGTTCCATAGGACCTTCACCGGCATGAGAAAATCCGTGCCCGGCATTCTTCACAAGGATCAATCGGGCTGGAGCGCCTTTTTCCTGTAACGCATTGTAAAGGCGTATGGACTGCTCTACCGGAACGAGATAGTCCTGGTCACCATGGATGATCAATATCGGGGGTACATCTACCCGTGCATAACTGACGGGACTGGCTTTAACCAGTTTCAGGTCAGAATTTTCCTTCGCTTGAAACACAAGGCTGGAAATATCCAGGTCGGAATTCACATATGAGCGGGTCAGGTCAGCCGGACCGTATAGATCAACAATGGCTTGCACCCCGGAATTGATTCCCGGGTATTCGTTTCCGGTCCAATCCGGATGCGGATTTGCCATACCAGCCAATGCAGCCAGATGCCCACCGGCACTATCCCCGAGCAATCCAAACCGGTCGGGATTGATTTTCAGATCAGAGGATTTTGCTCTTAAGAAACGAATGGCACAGAAGACGTCCGTTATCTGCGCGGGAAATGGATAGTCTGGCGCCAACCGGTAATTAATGGCAGCAATGGAAAATCCCGACTCCCGCAAAAGCAGGATGGTCGACAGGTAGGAGGCGATCTCTTTATCACCTTCCATCCAGGCGCCCCCGTGTATATAGATGATTATAGGAGTGGGATCAGGAAAACCAGCCACGGCTGGATAAAAATCAAGTTTTTGCGGTAAGCCATTCGGAGAACAATATGTAATATCCAGGTCAGGCGCAGGTGAAACAGGTGTTCGTGTAGGCATATAGATATCCGGTAGTGATACCTGCGGAGAAGGTACTCCAGGTGTTTGTGTTGAACAACCAGTTACAGGGATGACAGCCAGTAGAATGAAAAAGATACGGGCAGAAAGGTGGTATTTCATCCTCTTATTATGCAGCAAAAATATTATGGTACGAGGTCAATCCCGCATATCCACAGATGGATGATCGGTTTCCCATGACACAAAAGTATCGGCCATTTCTGAGAATGTAGCCCATTTGACTTTTCCGGATCTGACCTGTGGGTCAATAACCTCAGTGAGGAATTTTTCGATCACTTCAAACGGATGGGAGGCATTCCCCCGAAATTCACCCGGATGGATGGTGAAATGAAAAACATTGACTTTTTCACTTTCAGCGGCTGACAACGAATCCAGAAATGATTGTTCCAGATATTTGAAATATGCCTCATCAGAACCGGTTTCTTCAGACCGCCGGGATGAAGCAAAATCCTCTCGGTCATATAAACCTTCGGGCAGAAAGATAACCGGGCCTGCGGGGTCGTGCATGCTGATTTCATCGAAATTGGTGCCGTCTGTTCCACCGGCTGGTCTCCAGGGATGAATCCCGACCATGCGAAGATCCGTCGATTGGGATTGGGGATTCTTCCAATCACTGTTGATTGACAACCCCGCGCAATCAGCGGCATTAAAGAGCTGCGGGTACAGGTTGCCACCGCTCCAATAGTTGATCGTCTCAACGCCGCTGGCCTGCCTGACCAGATCCATCTCTTCCAGCATCACAGTACACCATTGTTTGACAGATTTCTTTGACGAATTCTTGCCCAGGTGAGCGTCTTCATGAAAGTGCAGGGCAATTTCATTGCCGGTTCCTGCGAGATCTTTCAACACGGGATTTTGGGATGCGATGACAACATCCGTGAAGGGTGATTGGGCCTGGATGGTTACCGTGCCGCCATGCCGGTTGATCATGTCCACTACAGTCCGGATCTGTTGAACATGAAGGTCGAAGAAAGCCTGAACTTGATAATCCCCTTTGCCGCTTTTGATTCCCTGATGGGTTGTTCCCTGTGGCTCAATATGCAAACCAATCCCGAAAAGTAGAACAGGTCGGTTGTTTTCGGATTCGGGGTGTATCTGTGGATTGGATGAATTGCTGCCAAAAACTACGGATGAATTATTATTGGTTTCCAATTCATTTAGTAAAAGAGCAGGCACGAGATTCGTGCATGCCGTGAATACAAAAGTAAAAAGCACGAGTGGAGTAAAAATGTATCTCATTGTCACCTCCGGTGGATATAGTTAGTATATCCATTGAGATGTAAAAAGAGCATTACATTGTTGTAATGCTCCTGAAAAACCTGTTACTTGAACTTGATCATTAATCCAAACGGATGATCTGCTCCCGTTCCGGGCCAACGGATATCAGGCTGACCTGCACGCCGGTGAGCGTTTCAAGCTGGTGGATGTAATCCTGTGCAGGCAAGGGAAGATCCTTCCACTGCCGGGCGGACGTAATATCTTCATTCCAGCCCGGCAATTTTTTATAGACAGGAACACATTTTTGCATCAGGTCATCCTGCAGACCGATTGGTGGGGTGTCTGTTCTATCCCCGTTCATTGTGTAGCCTATACAGATATTGATCTCCGTAAGGCCGGAAAGGATATCAAGTTTGGTTATGCACATTTCGTTTATGCCATTTATCCTGATGGCATACCGGAGCAACGGAATATCAAGCCAGCCTACCCGGCGTGGTCTGCCGGTTGTGGTGCCAAATTCATCCCAGGGATTTTCACCCGTACCACGTAATCGGGTGGCGATATCACCGGATAATTCCGTGGGGAAGGGGCCCCCGCCAACGCGAGTTTGAAATGCTTTTGTGATGCCAATAATCCGGTCAATCGGGGCAATCCCCAGTCCAAGCCCGCTGAAGATGCCCGTAGCTGTCGTGTTGGAACTGGTGACATACGGGTAGGTTCCATAATCCAGATCCAGTAATGTTCCCTGTGCGCCTTCCGCCAGAACCTGGTCACCACTGCGTAGGGCATCGTGCAATATCATGGAGGAATCCCGGATAAACGGTGTCAATTGAGCGGCAGACAATAGAAATTCTTCCATCAATGCCGTTGTATCGAGCGGTTCTTTGTTGAACAACAAACGAAGCTGGTTGTCTACATACTCGAAATGTTCCTTGACTCTGAGGCGGAATCTGGCAGTATCCAGAATTTCTCCAACGCGTAGACCCCGGCGGGCGGCTTTATCAATATAGGCAGGTCCAATCCCACGCCCTGTTGTGCCGATAGCTCCCTTTCCGCGGGCTTCATCCTGTGCCTGATCCAGCAACCGGTGAGCAGGTGTGATCAGATGGGCCAGGGGTGAAATGTACAACCGGCGTGGTGATACATCAATCCCCGCCTGTCTGAGTGAATCCATTTCAGAAAGCAATGTGAGCGGGTTGATTACCATGCCACTGCCGAGTATGCCAATGGTGTGTGAATGAACAATCCCTGAAGGGATTAAATGTAGTTTGAAAGTCTCTTTTCCTACGGTCACCGTGTGACCGGCATTGTCTCCACCGTTGTACCGGCAGACCAGGGTGGCATCTGCTGAAAGCAAATCGACAATACGACCCTTGCCTTCATCACCCCACTGGGTTCCTATCGCTATGTTGAGCGGCATTTCAGCCTCCTCTTTATTTGTGTTTGCTTTTTTCGTACTTCATTGGATCAACTGACGCGATGTAAGGTAAATTTCGGCCTTTCTCATCGATATCAAGGCCGTACCCAACCACAAAAACATCAGGGATGGCGAATCCCAGGTAGTCGATGGGTACATTGACCTTGTGACGTTCAGCTTTGTCCAGAAGTGCACAGATTTTCAGGCTTCGCGGGTTGCGGTCTATAAGGAGTTTGCGGACTGTATTGATGGTGAAACCGGTGTCCACAATATCATCGATCAATATTACATCCCATCCACTGATATTTGTTTTGTGATCTGAATCAATGCGGACAAACCCGGTGGATTCTGTCCCTCCATAGGAAGACACCGACATAAAGTCCATGGTCAACGGCATTTGCACTTTCCGCATCAGATCGGTCATGAACATGACACTTCCGCGAAGCAGACCGAGAAGGAGAAGTTTTTCTGAATCACGGTATTCATTGTGAATCTGATTTCCGATAAAGGTAACCCGTTTTTCAATCTCTTCCGGGGTAATTAGTATTTTGCCAATGAAATCATAGGGAAACTCTGTAGCGGTAGACATAGGATATCCTTCCATGTCGGAGATAGATTGGAAATCAAACCTATCATACAGCATTTTTAATGATTTTCAGATTGATTTATGTAATTGCGGTTTTTTGGGCAGGAACAACCATTTAACAGATCGATAAAAAAGAAATATTCCGGCTGGTATCCCGAATCCCCACACGGCAAGGAAAACCTGGTTCTTTATCGATGGAAGAAGAAAGCTGGAAATTAATGCTGATGAGAATAAAATCCCCAAAATAATGGCTATCCGGGATATGGAAAGTAAAGGAACTGTTATCCCGATGCCGGGTTCAACCTCTTCAAGGTTCTCTGGTTGACTATGCCTGGCTTTATTCACCAGGAGAAAAACTACCAAATAAGCCACCCAGATGGTTGACTGGTTCGCTACAGGAGGCAGGGCTTCAGGCCGCAAAACCAATCCCAGGATGACATAATCAATCATCAATAGAAGGATGAAAACATACCAGATTCGACCATCGGGTAGAAGTCTGTGCATGAAAATACGTTCACCAGGGTTGGTTTTTCTACAGAACCAGGTAATTAAAAGGATGACAAGGGTGCTGGAGAGTGCTGAACCCAGTACAACGGCCGGATCAGCCAACATCGCACCCAGGCATATTCCGATCACACCACCGGCTATGCATAGATTTCGGAAATTGAAAAACCGTAAGCCCCATTTTTCTCCAATGGTTGGAATGATCGCCGGCCGCAGGTTTAACAGCCATTCAGCGCTGATCATAGGAACCAGAAAAGCCATAACCGGATGCCAGAACAGGACCAGCATGATGAAATCGACAACAGCCACACCACCGAGGCTGAATGCATCCGGATTCCAGGGAGGACTCCAGAGTACTTTGGTCATATACGCTTCATATAACCCAAAAAACAGTCCGGTTAGGTATAGCGCCTGCCAGCAGGGTATCCGGCCCTGACGAATGATCAGGGGAGCCAGTACAAGAATGTGCAGACCATAAACCGGTACAGTAATGATCAAAACATCCGGTTTGAAAAATACCAGGGGAGCGCTGCCAACCACCACTTCTGCAAAGAACGTGGAATAGATGGCAAGCAGCAACCAGAAAAGCAAACGGTTTTGATTTTTTGAACGTAACATTGATGAATTTTACATGCTTTTTATCGCATGTGGATCCTATGGCTGTGGGCGGAACAGGACTCGAACCTGCGACCACATCGGTGTAAGCGATGTGCTCT
>CAYRHB010000038.1:0-28496 GCA_964424035.1 uncultured Leptolinea sp. | reverse complement strand
TTTTCCCTGAAATCTACAGGGTTGGAGGAAATCTTGAAGAAAGCATTGATTACCGGCATTACAGGCCAGGATGGCTCATACCTCGCGGAATTGCTGCTGAGTAAAGGTTATGAGGTACATGGAATTATCCGCCGGGCCAGCACATTCAATACCCGCCGGATTGACCATATTTACCACGACCCGCATAATAACGGCGAAAAGGTTAACCTGCACCTGCATTATGGCGATGTTGCTACTGGTGATACGCTACTTGATATTATTTATAATATTCGGCCGGAAGAGATCTTTCACCTGGCTGCCCAGAGCCATGTGCGTGTCAGCTTTGATATGCCGGAATACACCGGTGATGTGACCGGTCTCGGCACCATCCGTATTCTGGAAGCGGTACGAAAGAGCGGAACCAACGCCCGGTTTTACCAGGCATCCTCCAGCGAGATGTTTGGAGGCGCAAAACCACCCCAGAGTGAGGACACACCATTTGAACCTCGCAGTCCGTACGCAGCGGCAAAAGTTTATGCGTACTGGGTCACGCGTAACTACCGCGAAGGCTATAACATGTTTGCCACCAATGGGATTCTATTCAACCACGAATCCCCCCGCCGCGGCGAAACATTTGTCACCCGAAAGATCACACGGGCTGTTGCTGCGATCAAAGCCGGAAAGCAGCAAAACCTTTACCTGGGGAATCTGGATTCACGCCGTGACTGGGGCTATGCACCTGAATACGTGGAAGCCATGTGGATGATCCTGCAGCAGGATAAACCGGATGATTATGTCATTGGCACGGGTGAAGCCCACACAGTCCGCGAATTCCTCGAAGAAGCTTTTGGATATGTTGATCTCGATTGGAACGATTATGTCAAGATCGATCCACGCTATTTCCGTCCCACTGAAGTGGATTATCTGTTGGCAAACGCCAGCCGCTCAAAGAACCAGCTTCGTTGGGAACCCCGCATTCACTTCCATGAACTGGTGCGAATCATGATGGATGCCGATATGGAACTTATGGGATTGACCCCACCCGGTGAAGGGAAGAAACTGCTTACTGAACGTTTCAGCGGCTGGCACCGCTGGGAATCCCAGGTTGTTTCGATGGAACGCTAAAAAAGGAACTCTCCATTTCAATTGGAGAGTTCTTTTTATCATCTATCGCTTCAATATCTTCTGCAATGCCTTTATTTCACCATCCCCCAGTCCTGCTTTTGAAAGGGACTGGAGATCACCATCCGCAATAGCCTGTCCAATAAGGGAATACCGCAGGTCCTTTAGATCCTGTTCGACAGGGGAATGTATTTTTTCATCCGCAGTGATCTGTCCATCACCCATGCGCAATACCCGCCTGGTTTGTGCCGCCACTTCATGGTCATGCGTAACGATAATGAAAGTAGTTCCCTGACTCTGGTTCAAATCCCGTAGAAGTTTGATCAACTCGCGGCCATTGACAGAATCCAGGTTGCCGGTGGGCTCATCTGCCAGAACCAATGATGGTTTATTGGCCAATGCCCGTGCGATGGCAACCCGCTGCCGTTGACCTCCAGACAATTGACCCGGGAGATGTTCCAACCGTTGTGACATTCCAACCAACTCCAGGAGTTCTACCGATCGTGCCCGGCGTTCTTTGGGTGAACTGTATTGCAGCATGGGGATTTCAACATTCTCAACGGCTGTCAATGTCGGTAACAGGTTGTGCAGCTGAAAAATGAATCCTACCTTTTTTCCACGGAACGAATCCTTGTCTTTGATCTGTGAAAGATCATCACCATCTATCAAAACCTGGCCGGAGGTGGGTAGATCCAACGCTCCCAGGATATTCAACAGAGTACTTTTTCCACTACCGCTGGGACCCATAACTGCGACAAACTCGCCCGGAGCGATCTTCAGGTTTACATTGTCCAGAGCCCGCACTTCATCGCCGTTCCCGTAGATACGGCAGAGATCACGGGTTTCAACTGTCCAGGTCATTATTCTTCCACCTTGATATCTACAAATGCTGTCATACCCCAGCGCAGCTTTTCAGGACGATCCTGTACGGAAAGGGTTACGGTGTAATTCACACCCGAACCCTCGGCAGCCCGCGCGGCAATCCGCTCAACCACACCCTGGATCTTCACATCGGGCAGGGCGTCAAATGTTATCTCTGCCGGAGAACCTTCTTTAATCCGCGCCACATCGATCTCATTCAGGTCGGTTGTTTCCACCTGCAACTCATTAAGATCTGCCAGAAGCATGGCATTCTGCCCCATATTAACCCACTCACCTTCACGGACGCTGATCCGGCTGGTCGTTCCATCAAATGGAGCTTCCAATTCAAGGTCAGACAGGGACTCACGGGCAGCTTCCAATTGCTTGGAAGCGTTATCCAGTTCACCTTCCAACTGTTCCTGCTCAACAGGATCAGGGCCGTTCTTGACCTTGTCCCATTCCCTCTGTGCAGCTTCAAGCTCAGCCTTGGCTACAACCAGAGCACCTTCTGCCTGGGCTACTTCCATATCATCCGGCAATGATTCGAGGTAATTCAAGTTCCATGCGGCTTTGTCGCGTGCCAGACGGGCGGCAGAAAACATGCTCAATACGCCTGCCCGGGTGATGTCATTCTCATCCCTGTCTTGATAATAAGCCCATAGATCGTTGGCTTTTTTAAATTCATCTTCCGCTAAAATCATATCCGCACGTGCCTGGTCCAGAATAGCCGTACTGGCGCGTTGATAATTTTTCCCTTCACGCTTTTCCTGAGCCTTATCGAGGGCTTTCACGGCGTCAGCCAATCGAAGCTGGGCAGCCGCTCTGATGGTATTGTGGTCTTTGGATAGGTTATCCAGATTCCGCTGAGCGGTTATCTGTGCGACTTCCGCGGCGGAAACTGCCGCTTCCTGGGCAGCCTTTCCTTTCAGACGCACAAGGACTTCACCTTTACGAAAAGCTTCATTCTCTTTTCCATTGACTATTTCCACGACACCGGAAGCCGGCATGCTCAACATGGTCCAACGTGCAGGTACGACAACGCCGGTCGCGCTGACAAAATTCTCAGTAATAACCTCCGTCTCCGGGGTTGGAGCCGCATTTTTATCGGATGAGGTTCCGCAGGCTGCGATACATGGCAACAACAACATGGCAACCAGCAAACCAGATAAAATTTTCCAGGTATTCTTCTTCATAGTAACCTCCAAGATCATTCATACCGCAATGCTTCAACCGGTTGTTGTTGGCTGGCCCGGAACGCCGGATAGATGCCGCCAAAACCTCCGAGTAGAATAGCTATTGAAAATGCCCTGATGAACATACCCGCCTCGTATGAAGGGACAAGAAGTGCCCCCATACTGGGTTCCAGCATGATCAACCGGGTAAGGATAAATCCCAACAGTATTCCGGAAACACCACCCAGAAAACCGAGTAATAACGACTCCTTGACGATCATCCCAAGAACAGAACGACG
This sequence comes from uncultured Leptolinea sp., assembly GCA_964424035.1. Taxonomy (GTDB): domain Bacteria; phylum Chloroflexota; class Anaerolineae; order Anaerolineales; family Anaerolineaceae; genus Leptolinea. The sequence continues at coordinate 25,063 of CAYRHB010000038.1, read as the reverse complement.
GCGCCAACCCATGGAACGCAAGACACCAATCTCCCGGGTCCGTTCCATTACCGCCATGAGCATTGTGTTCATTAAACCCAGTCCACCAAGGAAGATGGCCACAAAAGATATCCCGTCAACCATGGCTTTTGAATTTTGCATATCCGGCATCTCATTGGTAAATTCACTGGCCAATGCCGCATGTACATCCGGTATTTGGGAATTGATTTTTGAAACAATGTCCGGGGCTGTCGAAGGATCCTTTACTTTGACTGAATACATGGATACTTTACGGGGTTTTCCAATGAAATTCTGCCCGTCCCGGATGGTAATGACGCCACCCATCTCTTCCCAGCTTACACTGGATTCATAAATACCCACAATTTTGAACCGGTAATTTCCCAGTTGCAGTGTGTCACCTATGGTCTTCTTCTGGGAATCAGAAGTCATCCGGCCGATCATTATTTCACGGTTGGATTCAATCGGCCGCCCTTCCACAACATTAAACCGCTTTATTCCAAAGCTGTTCGGCGCGCAACCCTCAAGGATAAAGAAACCACCCGAGCCAGGGAGAACAGCAGCTGTAAAAATCAACCCACTCACGGCTTCCACTTCGGGGAATGCGGCGATTTTGGCTCCTATGCGCTCATCAATCGTACTGTATCCGGTATCTGATACACCAGCCTGGCGGATCATGATCTCGGCGTTGGTTGTAAGCATGGAATTCATGGCACCCACCATTCCACTGATGATCCCTTCCAGTGATAGTATGGCGCCCACCGTCAGACCAATCACACCCAGAGTTAGAATGGTCCGTGTTGATCGCTGCCAGAGACTCTGTACAGCCATTCCGCCTACGGGGAAGCGATGTTTTTTACCGCCGCTTCCGCCTCCTTCATACCGGATGGCTTCCACCGGTTGCAATTGGGACGCTTTCCAGGCTGGATATACACCCCCGGTCAAGCCGAGAATTAATACAGTGGAAAATGCTTGAAAGAGCAGTGCCGGTCTGATGTTACTGACTGACCCTCCCCAGCTTTGCAAAATATTTGAAAAAGACATCAGAAACAGAATGGCCAGAACACAGCCCAGAATTCCACCAGACAGTGAAACCAGGATTGATTCACCAAGGATCATGGTTAGCACCCTCCGGCCAGACCATCCCACTGCCCGAAGTACGCCGATCTCACGGGTGCGCTCAAAGACAGCCATAAGCTGGGAGTTCATCATTCCCACGCCCCCGATCAGAATAGCCAGCGCGCCAATAGCCCAGACTGTTCCTCTCAGGTAATCCGTCATCCCTTGTTTTTCAGAAAATTCTCTGGTGGTTGCCAGAAGAAGGTCCGGATGCCTCTTTTCGATCTTTTGCTGGAATGATACTTTTCTTTCAGGCCCTTTAAGCTGAATGTAGAAAAGGGAAACCTGCCGGGCTGTTCCCAATAAAGCCTGGCAATCCTCCAGTCGGAGTACGGCGCCGCTATCCTCAAAAGCCTCACCGGTTTCATAAATGCCGATGATACGGTACACATTCTGTGTCAACCGAATAGTATCGCCCACATTCTTCTTCATGGCTTCAGCAGCCTGGCTTCCAAGAAGGATCGGCTTCCCTTTCGACGATAATGCTTTGAGGTTGGAGAAATCAACACCATCTTTAATCACAAATTTTGGTAGAACAAAGCTATCTTCCGGGTAGCCGAAAACAAAGAAATACGGAGAATCTTCAGTGGTCACAATTCCTTCTGACATACCACTGACTTCCGCCACCTCAGGAAGCGCTTTTAATTCCTGGCCTATCTTCTCATCCACCGCACTCATACTGATATCGTATGCATCCGGTTGACTCAGGACAAAATCAGCCTTGCTGCCGGTCATCATATTGCTATAACCCGCCTGAAACCCATCCGCCATATTGCCAAGACCGATGATTGCGGCTGCGCCAATGCTGATACCGAGAATGGTCAGCAATGTCCGGGTTTTTCTGCGAAACAAATTCTTGATGATGATCTTCAGCATGATTTATTATCCCTTATCAAGCAAACACGAGTCATCAACGAATCATGCCTGCAGAAGGTACTATTTCATATACTCAATTCAGACGAAAACGTTGCAAATACCAGGTTCACCATTCTTGACTGAAAATTCCGCTGATCATGGAAAGGGAGCCTCGTAAACCGGATGGAAATTGGGCAATACTATGGTTTCTGCTCCGCGGATATCAACGTTCACTTCAGTCAACGCTGGAGAATTTTTTTGTATTTGGGTATATGATGAAAACAATCACATACAATCAATGATTAGCTAAATTCTTATGCATTTTTTGTCTAACGTCAAGATTATGAGAGGAATTTAATTTTCCTCATCCTGGTCTGCATCCGAAGCTGCTTCACTTTCAGGGGTGGACATTTCACTATACGCCAGGAATAAGGCTGCCTGCGAAGCCGACTCATACGCCGGGCCAAGTTCATCTTCAAGCAGGAAAGTCCGAATAATTTCCGGTTGACCCAACCGGCGGAGGATCGGCAAAGTCACTTTTGGTGGCTTCACCTGAACAGAAAATGCGTCAAGTTGATCACCGGGTTCCCAGAAAGAATCCGGTGAACTTGCAAGTTCTGTCGTCGTTTCTTCCACCGGGCTAACCGGATGTTCTTCCACCAATCCGCCCCGATGCAAACGCAACCCTTCGAGGACCTGTTCCTGAGAGCGGCCGCGCATGCGAAACAGCAGGAATGGATCTTCGTCAAACCGGTCTCCCAGAATATAATGCGCGGCTGCCACATGTTTGCATGGATTGGCCCAATCCGGGCAGGAACACTGAGTGACCAGATCACCGGGCCTTTCGGGGAAAAGGCTTAATCCCGCGCTCTGGAATGCTTCTTCGATATTTTCCGGCATTTCGCCAGCCAGCAATTTGGCAGCAAATACCGCCTGACTTGCCAGAACGTCCAGGGCTTTTTCCCATTCTTCAGCTTTCAACGGCATAACCTGAATCGTAACCCGGTATGGTTTCACCCTGGATCCCTGAACCATTGCGGCAACACCATTTTTGATCTCCCCCATGGAAAGGACCTGTCCCTGGCTGGCGTATTCCTGTCCGCGGGAAAGCCGGCGCCCGTCCATCAACTTTTCCATGGCATGAATCCATCGCCTGGCCCACCAGTTGCGGCCAAATTGACCATTTTCCGCCAGGGCTTTTATTCCGCCGACTGCTTTCAATGGTATGGATGGCGCGCGCTGCTGTGCGTCATCTCCCCTTGTGTTCTGGTGATTCTGCCTGTTGGCAGGTTTACGCCGGTATCCTGTCCCAGCCGGTCGGTTTTTCCCCTGACTGGAATTCGGATTGTATTTATCCGTCGATTTCCTTCGAATACCATCCCGTTGAATTTGAGAACCCGGTGGCCGGTTGTTTTTTCGTCCCTGGGAGTTGCTATTTTTCTCCGGTTGATTATTGCTCCGCTTTGAATTATCACTCCGGGTCTGGTTTTGAGCACCAGGGCGTTGACCATACGGACGGCGTGGCCTGCGCGGTTGCGAAGGATTTGAAGGATTTGAAGGATTGGATGGAGTGGATGGTGTATCGTTCATCATGCACCTCGCAAGGTGACCAGATCGCGCAACTCATCTGTGCTCATTTCGGTCAGCCATTGATCGCCACTTGCGATGATCGCGTCCGCCAGTCCCTTCTTGGATTCGATCATATCGTCAATTCGTTCTTCCAATGTTCCAACTGTGATTAATTTATGGACCTGCACATTCCGGTTCTGACCAATTCGGTACGCGCGGTCAGTTGCCTGATCTTCAACAGCCGGATTCCACCACCGGTCAAAATGGATCACCTGGTTTGCCCGGGTCAAATTTAATCCGATTCCACCAGCCTTTAATGAAAGGATAAAGATAGGCGGACCGTGCGGGTCTTCCTGAAAACGTCTGACCATCTGATCTCTAGTATCAGGAGGTGTAGCCCCATACAAGAATTGAACACCAACCCCCAGCTGTTTTGGCAGCCATGTGGATAGTATCTTCCCCATTTCGGCATACTGTGTAAATAACAGCACGCGATCTCCCTCACTGATGATCTCCTCCAGCAACTCAAGCAAACGTTGAAGTTTCCCACTGCGGCGGGTGAAGAATTCATCAAACTCGATGGTGCCCGTTTCTTTCTTTTCCCATTGAACCGGATGGTTGCAGATTTGCTTCAATTGCGTAAGAAGGCTGAGTACCTGCCCACGGCGTTCAATTCCTGAAGACGCCTGGACTTTTGTCATTACATCATTAACCACTGATTTATAAAGGTCTGCCTGGTCATGGGTAAGTTTGACAAAGTCTTTAACTTCGATCTTATCCGGTAGATCTTGAATGACGGTAGGGTCGGTTTTCAAACGGCGAAGAATAAAGGGTGAAACAAGTTTCTTCAGTTTTCCAGCCGCTTCCTTGTCGCCAAATCGTTCGATCGGTAAAGCATAGTACCGGCGGAACGATTCCATCGAACCCAGATAACCCGGGTTGAGAAACTGCATGATTGACCAGAGTTCGCTCAACCGGTTTTCCACCGGGGTACCCGTTAATGCAAGCCGATAGGCTGCTTCCAATTTTCGAATTGCCTGTGTTTGCTTGGCACTTGAGTTTTTAATATTCTGCGCCTCATCAAGAATCACAGACCACCAGGCAATGGATTGAATGGTCTCCGCGTCCTGTCGTACTACGGCATAGCTACTCAGTACCAGGTCAATGTTTTTTGTGACATCGACAAACGCAGCGCCCTTCAACCGCCCCTGCCCCTGGTGGATATGGGTGGTCAAAGAAGGTGCGAACTTTTGTACTTCACGCTGCCAGTTGGTGACAACTGACGTGGGGCAGATCAATAACACGGGCCCGGGTAGAGACCCGGCATTTTCTTTTTCCTTAAGTAGAACAGAAAGTGCCTGGATCGTCTTTCCAAGTCCCATATCATCTGCCAGACAGGCACCCATACCGTAGTTGCGGAAAAATGTCAGCCAGGAATAACCCAGGCGTTGATAGGGTCTGAGGGTTCCCTGCAAGCCCGATGGTTGATCAAGCATTACCAGGCGTCCCTGGTCTTCCAATTGGTTCAACCAGTCACGGACCCACCCATCCACAACCACTTCATCTACCGGTAATCCTTCAGATGCTTCCTCATTGCCCAGTGAATACAGGGCTGCCTGGACCAGATTCATGGATCCGGTCTGCTGCTGCCTGTTCCAGAACTTGGATGCGGCTTCCAGTTGGGTCGTTTCCAGTTGTACCCACTGTCCACGGATCTGTACCAGTGGTGACCGGAGTGAAGCCAGTTGTTCAAATTCTTCACGGCTGATACGTTCCCCCCCCAGAGAAAGTTCCCAGGTAAATCTGACCAGTTGGTCCAATCCCACTTTCCCGGTTACCTGGCGTGGTTTTTGATCACCATTTTCCGGTTCCAACCGTAAACGGACTGCCAGACGTGCCCCCTTGCTATCCCACCAGTCAGGTGGTTTGATGGAAAAACCAGCTTCTTCCATTAGCGGGGCTGCTTCACGCAGGAACCGGTAGGCTTCCATCGTCGTCAGGTCAACACCTATTGGTTTGCTGACCTCAAGGCTTGGAAGAATGGGAGTGAACAACCGGGCTGCGTATCCCAATCCGGTCAATAATTTCTCCTGTGGTTGGCGGAAGCGGACAGCATACTCGGGGATGGAGGCAATCCCATTTTCCCAGACTTTTTCTGCAATAAGGGAGATGGATTGGTCATCCCGTGCCTGTAATCCATATTCCAGACGCCAGGATTTTTCATCTGCCTTCTCCGGTTCTTCATCCGGAGAAAATAGGCTGAATGAAACCCGGCTTGTGGTATCTCCCGCTGCGGACAGGCTGCGTTTCCAGGCGCGGAGACCACTTTCCAGTGCCTGCAATTGGGCGCTACTCGCTTTCACGCCGGCGTCTTCCTGGAATAAAGAAACAATCCAGTTTAATGCCGGGTCATCTTCCCCGGGCATGGTCTTTGGCATCTTGGAACGGGTCCATGCGCGCATCAACCCGTCAACCATGCATTCAGTGAAACTGTCGATCACCTTTCGGGTGGATGGATAATTATGGCGAATAACCGCTTCGGCGTTAGTGGGTTCGGCGCGGCAGATGGATGGCATACCTTCCGACAACAATCTCAACCGTTGCGCGTCATTTTCGCCATCCAACACCGGCCGCCAGCGGGCAATAAAACTTTGTCCCATCATATCGGCGGGTTCCAATGCCGGGATGATCTTTTGCAAAGCAAGGGTTTCCAGAACCAGATTTGAAACGGTGCGCCAGAAACGAAGATCAGAACCCAACCGGAAACTACCGGAAGGAGTATCTTCCGGAAGATTTATTAAAACCCCAAACGCTTTTGCTGCTGGGAGCCAGAGTCCCGGAATTGACCAGTGATACAGTTCGATTTCACGTGTATCCAATGTTGCATCGTTTTCCAGTAATAGCTGGCTGGATGGAACAGGTAAAGTACCCATGGTTGGCAATGCCAGGAATGCCGTTTGGGCTTCTGAATCCCACAACGGAGTACCGGCTGCAATTTCTTCCCGCAAACGCCGGGAAGGCAGGGCATACGGATGCGCGGATGGAATACCCTGACGCAATATGGGTGGATGCCCGATCGCTTCTGTCAGCAAACGGGAATTCTCGGCCCAAAATAGCATCCCGCCAGGGTCCGTGCTTCGACGGGGTGACTGCCAATGACCGTGCAGAATCAGCATGGACACTCAGGCAAATTAATCGATCTGTTCAATCAAATACCCAGAACCAACTTTAAATTTTTAATCTAACAAATATTCATCCGAAGTGACTATTCTCTCCGGGTGATAGCCAACCAATTTTTCCCCTGGAACATTAATAGGTACAAACTAACTTACCCAGTAATTATACAATATTCCAACAAGTTTGGTAGATTTTCTTCTTTTTGAAAAGGGGGCTAATTTTAATAGTTATCGTTCTTTTACAATCGCTAAAGGCCATTGCTCAGTAAAAAGCGAGCTTTTTGAATTACATATAGACATGTATTTCATTTCTTTGCTCAAAAAAAACGGAGATAAAAATCCTGTAAAAACGGGAGAAATCCTATTGAATTCTGTATAGAATTTACCGAAAATTATCTTTGAGGTTAATGCGTCTATTAACCCAAGGGGTGGGAGTCAAGAATCTGTCAATAGTTGCCTTATTAAGCAATTGATTCTCCCGGTTTTAGATCAAAATGGATATCATAAGGAGAATGGCGAGGTTGGTATGATTTTTGCAATCTCAAAGATTACGCGTCTGAAGATATTGGCGTCGGATTCAGCAGAAGAAATTGACCTGTTGAATCATAGTTTGCTGTTCTCATCCGGAAAATAGCATCAAAAGCGAAACAGGAAATGTGAAAACACCACTATCCAGTTATAGCGATGAAAAAGTTCGCATTGTTCACATGAGGAGTCCATCATCAAGAAATCAACGGCAACAAGGATAATCCAAACCAACAGTGCGTCTCCTGAGGGAGAAATGCATGTAGTTGATCCATCCATATGGCAAACAATTATTGATCAATCTGTGGATGGGATCATTATTGTTGACGAACAACAACAGATCATTTTTGCGAATCCCGCTGCAGTAGCCATATATCAAAGAACACCCCATGAGATCATCGGGCAAAGTTGTGGTTTTAATGCCACGGTTAATACCTGTGTCGTGTTCAACCCTGTTCCGACCCAGAATGCCTCTTCCATGGTAGAAGCCCGCACAAGCGAACTGGAACTTGGTGATCAAAAAGTAATGCTGGCTACATTGCGGCCAATCCTCGACCGCAAAACAGATAATGATAGTGACCTTGAGTTTTATTGCCGGCTAAACCCGGATGGAGCCATCCTCGAAGTTGATGAAGGCTTTGCTTCATATCTTACAAGAGCCGGTTTCAATCCGGCAACCCGAAAGATATATGAGCTGTTTTCAGCACAGGACTGGATCCGATTTGAGATTCAGATGCAGGAATTGCATCGAAATAATGTCCGGGGAGTGGTTCAGACAATTCTTGTGGGTCCCGATGACAAGCCACTACATGTCCAGTGGGTGCTGAAAGCCAGGCTCGATCATGAAGGTAAGGTCCTTGAAGTGGAAGCCACCGGGAGGGAACAATCAAGGCTGAACCAACTCATTGAAAATCTCGATCTCTCTTCATCCATTATTCAAAATGCCACAGAAGGGATTCTTCTAACAGATAAAAAAGGCCGGGTCATTTCGATCAACAAGGCCTTTACATCCATATTCGGATACCGGTTAACCGAAGTAATCGGAAAACCGATTTCCTTCTTCCGGTCAAGTCAGCATCCAGCTGATTTCTACGATTCGATCGCCCAACAGGTGGAAAATTACGGGTTGTGGCAGGGGGAGGTATACAACATCCGAAAATCCGGCGAGATCTTCCCGGGTTGGGTATCAATCCAACCCTCCAAAGACAGCGCGGGGCAGATCACAAACTTCATCTTTTATATCCGGGATATTTCTGAAATTAAATATATTGAGACGAATTTACGGCAGATCGCCTTCCAAGATCCATTGACCAACCTGCCGAATCGCAGTCAGTTCCACAGCCGGTTGGCGCATGCCCTCGAAACAGCCAAGCGCAATAACCAGCAGGTAGTTGTCTTATACCTTGATCTTGACCGGTTCAAGGTAATCAACGATACCTACGGCCATGAAAAAGGTGATCTCCTCCTGAAAATGGTCAGTGAACGGTTGGTCTCAATAGCGCGCAAGAATGACACCATAGCCAGGATGGGCGGCGATGAATTTACGGTTCTGCTCGAAGGTGCCTCCATCGATTCAATCATTGGCGCATCAACCTTTGCCAAGAAAATCCTCTCGCTTTTCACCTACCCATTCCGGATTGATAATCACGAATTCTATGTGACCAGCAGTATTGGGATCAGCCTTTACCCCAATGATGGCGATGATGTTTCAACGTTGATGAAGAATTCAGATATGGCCATGTACCGGGCAAAGGAACTTGGCAAAAACAACTTCCAATTCTTCTCCCCTGAGTTGAATGAACAGGCTCACCGCCAATTGGATATGGAAGGTTATTTACGGCACGCCGTGGAACGCAACGAGCTTGAGCTTAATTATCAGCCGATTGTCAACGCATCCAATGGAGAACTCAGTTCAATTGAAGCGCTTTTACGATGGGATAATCCGGAATTAGGAAGGGTATTCCCTGACGTTTTTATTCCACTGGCAGAATCTACAGGTATGATCATTCCCATCGGAGAATGGGTGCTTAGAACAGCCTGCCGGCATATCCGGACGTTACGCGATGCCGGGTGGAATGATGTGAGAATTTCTGTAAATATTTCCGGCAGGCAATTGGAACAGAGTATTCTTGTTGAAACCGTCAAAAACGCCCTCGATTCCGCCAAAATCCCGGCCTCTTCTCTTATTCTGGAAATCACAGAATCTCTTTTAATGAAGAATATAAAAACGACCCGCGGTATTTTGCAGGAACTTCGCGCTCTTGGGGTTGGATTATCAATCGATGATTTTGGAACAGGATATTCGTCGCTTAATTCCCTGATGGTTCTGCCCATAGATACCTTAAAAATCGACAAGTCCTTCATTCTCGAGGTTACTTCCAATCCCCAGAACCTGTCTTTGGTCCAGGGAATCATTCTTATCGGGCACAATTTGAGCCTGCAAGTTGTTGCTGAAGGGGTTGAAACCACAGAACAAGCCCGCCTGTTACACACAAATGGATGCGACAAACTGCAGGGCTACCATTTCAGTCGCCCGCTGACATTGGAAAATCTGGTGAATAAATTGAAGGAAACCCGGGGGTTCTTCGCTCAGATCTGAATGCGCTGGCTGATTTCAGATGCCCAGGCAATCGAAGCGAGATAAGAATCGCGCAGGGTAATCGGCGAAAAATTCGTCGCTTCAACCTCGCTCCATTCACCATTCTCGTATGCAATGACACAACCCAGAATAGCCCCCATATTGCCGGTGTGTTGCATTAGAGCCGCATTCATATCTTCTGTTAATGGCAGGTTCTCCAGAACTTCATTCATTGGCAGATCCATAATGGCATCCAGTATGGACAATAAACCGATAGTAAAATACCGGTCTTCCTGTTTGTAACCCATAGATTGTGAGAGAAGCTCACACATCTTTCCCCTGATCATGGCTGTAGTCATGAGTGTGGTAGACCTGTCATTGACCTCCGCCATGGCGAGGATGGTCAACCATGCCCGAATCTGCTTCAATCCAAGGATCACCAACGCATGCCGGATAGATTCGACCTTGGTATCCAACGCGTAATAAGCCGAGTTGACCATCCGTAAAAGGCGATAGCTTAATGAGACATCCTGACGTATCAATTCCTCGAGTTCTTTCATATCAACATCAGGATCATATAGACAGGTCAACAACTTCAGGAGCGAGAACCTGCGTGCCGGTAAACGGCGTCCGTGAATGACCTTGGGTTTGGAAAGGAAATTCCCCTGATAGAAATCAAAACCAAATTCACGGCACGTATCATATTCCTCCTGTGTTTGTACATGGTCAGCCAGCAGGCGGCATGAAAACCGGCGGTACTCTAAAACCCTATCCCGCAGGTTTGATATCGGAAACCGGTGAATATTGAGTTTTAGAATATTTATATCTTTTACTAGCAGAGGAGATAACTCTTGCTCAGGATGATCTTCAAGAGCAAAAAAGTACCCCTGATTTCGAAAAACCGACAGTGAAGCCAGGACTTCATCATCCAAATCGACCCAGGGTGCAATGCTTAATACAACCTGTTCTTTTGGGAATGGCATGGGTGCTTTTCCGGTCAAATAACCCCGGTCGACCTGCATAAATGCCAGCTTATCTTCGACAATCTTATCCATGCCCATTTCAATAAATGTGTTGAAGATCACCTGTGAAGAAGCTTTATCCCCATCTCTTTGCAAGGCTTTTGTATTGTCTTTAGCTCGGTAAAGCAATTCGTACCCAAAGATATCCATGGAAGGCGTATAGATGGGTTGACGACCCACATATATATCAATCATATTTTTCTCCATCGGTCAATTCCCGGCAATGAGAGCCATATTGCCCAGCACCTTCCATGAGTTTAAGAATACATCAGTTGGAGTTTCAAAGTACTTATCATTATTGAGGTAGCGAATGTGAGTTTCATTGTAGCCGGTGACAATGACCACATGTTCATATGCCGCTACAATCACCTTCTGTCCATCCTTTGCTGTGTATTCGTAGGGAACTCCACCGACCATATTACCAATCACCCAGACTACTACCGGATGATCAGCCGCGATTTGTTGTTTTAATTCCTTTAATGAAAAATCTTTTACCGCAATCGCTGGCACATCATATTCATGCAACAACTGTGCCACCGGTGCGGCATGCACACCATATGCATAAGGTGGTGCCTGCCCCCATTTGCTATCCACGCTGCCAACAAAACCTACTTCGGGGTTATCAGAAAGAGGAAGCCTGGTCTGGAACTCAAACTCATTAATGTCATATCCGAAGAAAAGAGCCCAATCGCGGGTGGCAGCAGCTTCGCATCCCAATTTGAAGTATTGTTTATGCCCGGCAATTCCATAAACATAATGGATTAGAGGTAAACCATCTTCATCCGTTGGGACAACAGTCGCATCGGATGCTGAGGTGATGGAATCAACCGTTGCAGTTACGGGAACCTGTGTTGCTTCCACGGTTGAGGTGATTTCAGGTGTTGCAGTGGATGGAATCGGTGTTTCAGTTGGAATTGTGGAGGGGGTTATGGTATCTGAAAGAATAGTTACTGTGGAAACCAATTCTGAATTGGCGGCTTCAACAGATGATGATGAACAACCAGCCGAAAACAATAATAAGAACACATACAAACCGGTAGAAATGATTGATATTTTATCCACTGAAAATAAAACCATCTGATGATTATGGATAGGATGTTCCCATTTTATCATCAGATGGTGATTTATAAGCAGGTGTATAGAGCCTGATATTACTGGTCCAGATTATCCAGAACAGTGGGTAATAATCCACCCTTCAGGTAATATTGAACTTCCAGAGGAGTATCCAACCGGCATTTTGCCCGGAAGGTGATGATTGTTCCATCCGGTTTTTCAGCGGATACCTGCACAGCACAATTCGGGAAGATGGACCCTTTGTCAAATGAAATACAGATGCTTTCAGATCCATCCAGGTTCAATGAAGCCGCAGTGTCATCAGCGATGAACTGGAGCGGCAATATACCCATTCCGGCAAGATTGGAACGATGTATCCGTTCAAACGACTCAGCAATAACAGCTTTTACACCCAGCAGCATGGGGCCTTTTGCCGCCCAATCGCGGCTGGAGCCTGTTCCGTATTCTTTGCCTGCGATCACAATCAGCGGTGATCCAGCATCCAAATAACTACGCGAAGCCTCATAGATGGACGTGATCTTTCCTTCCGGCTGCACGCTGGTAAATCCACCTTCCCTGCCGCCGGCCATCGAATTTCGCAAGCGTTGATTGGCAAAAGTTCCGCGGACCATCACCCGGTCATTCCCCCGTCGGGATCCGTAGGAGTTGAAATCAGCCGGTTGAACATTCAGGTTCTTCAAATATTCTCCCGCCGGAGAATCTACAGCGATGGTTCCAGCCGGCGAGATATGGTCTGTGGTCACGGAATCGCCAAATATCGCCAGCACCCGGGCATTCCGGAGATCACAGTCATTTGAACCACCTGTGGAATGCATGGTGAAATATGGCGGTTCCTGGATGTATGTTGAAGACTTATCCCAATCATAATTCGGCGCCGCCCCGCTATCCAATTTCTGCCAGTTTTCATCCCCGGTTAACAAGTCGGAGTAAGCCCGATTAAATAGATCGGGTGTAACGAATGAATGGACGGTTTCCTCAATTTCTTTGCGTGAAGGCCAAAGATCTTTCAGGAATACAGGTTTCCCATCCTTTCCAATTCCAACCGGTTCAGTTGAGAAGTCGATATCCACCCGACCGGCTAATGCATACGCCACAACCAGCGGGGGTGATGCCAGATAATTTGCCAGTGTATGAGGTGATACCCGGCCTTCAAAATTGCGGTTTCCGGAAAGGACGGCAGCCGCCACCAGCTCGCCGGTTTTTATGGCATGAATAACAGGCTCAGACAAAGGTCCTGAATTCCCGATGCAGGTGGCACAACCAAACCCGGCAATTTGAAAGCCAAGTTTATCCAGGTATTCCTGTAAACCGGAGAATTGGAGGTATTCAGCCACAACCCTGGATCCAGGAGCAAGGCTGGTCTTAACATAGCGTGGAACTTCCAATCCGGCGTTTACGGCATTTTTTGCCAGCAATCCGGCTGCCAGCATGACATCAGGATTGGATGTGTTGGTACAGGATGTAATGGACGCCAGAACTACAGAACCATGCCGGAGTGTAGTGCGGCTTCCATCGGCAAAATTGACATCGGCTTTGTTGTGGATCATTTCTGAGCCCAGCTGATATCCCCTATCCGCCTTTGACCGGGTAAGGGTTTCAAGGAATTCTGCTTTAACATCCCGCAGACTGATCCGGTCTTGTGGACGTTTCGGACCGGCAATTGAAGGTTCAACCGAGGCAAGGTCAAGCTCGAGGACATCCGTGTAAACAGGATCGGGTGATGTTTCGGATCTGAATAATCCCTGTGCCTGGAAATACGCTTTTATCAGATCCACCTGGTCAGATTCCCTGCCGGTCAGTCGCAGATAATCCAGGGTGAGGTCATCCACCGGGAAATAAGATACCGTGGCGCCATTTTCCGGAGTCATATTCGCGATCATGGCACGGTCAGCCAGACTCAAGCTTTCCAGACCAGTTCCGAAATATTCGATGAATTTGTTGACTACACCAACCTTGCGGAGCATTTGGGTTATGTGGAGGACAAGATCAGTTGGCATGACGCCTTCCCGTAATTTCCCGGTCATCCGAATCCCAATCACATCCGGAGTAAGCAGTTCAATGGGCTGATCCAGCATGGCAGCAATGGCTTCAATTCCACCCACTCCCCATCCCAGTACACCCAGTCCATTGATCATGGTGGTATGCGAATCTGTGCCAAAAACGGAATCAGGGAAAACAACCGGAATTTCATCCGCTGAAACCTGAACAACGGGTGATAACCGTTCGAGATTCACCTGATGTATGATGCCGCGTGAAGGCGGGACAATCCGTAGATTTTTGAATACCTGTTGTGCCCAGCGCAGGAACACATAGCGTTCGTGGTTACGTTCAAATTCAATTTGCACATTCTTTTGCAGGGCATCGGGAATACCGGCAAAATCCATTTGCACAGAATGGTCGATCACCAGATCGACTGGTATGACCGGGTTCACATTTGCCGGATTACCCCCGCGGCGTTCCATTTCTGTTCGCATGGCTGCCAGATCAACAAGCACCGGCACTCCGGTGAAATCCTGTAATATAACCCGGGCCGGGTAAAAAGCCAGTGGCTGCCTTGCGTAATCCTTTGCCTGCCATTTCGCCAGGCGGCCGATATCTTCGCGGGTGACCGTGTATCCATCGCACTTTCGTATGGCAGCTTCAAGCAAAATTCGCAGGCAAAAAGGAAGCCGGGTTGCATCCACGCCAAACTCAGACGCAATGTCATTGATCGGAAAGTAATGATACTTCCGGTTTCCCATAGATAATGTTTGTAATTTAAAAAGGTTCGTTGCCATATCGGTAAATCCCTAATCCATATTTTTGTTCATAGCTTCCGCGAAACCATCCGTCGCTACCAGTGTGGCATCGGGGATAAGCCTGTGCAGATCAAAGGTTACAGTCCGGTCAGCCAATGCCCCTTCCAAGCCACGGATGACATGATCAGCCGCTTCATTCCACCCCATATATCGAAGCATCATTTCTCCCGAAAGGATCAATGAAGATGGATTGGCTTTGTTTGTATTGGCAAATAAAGGAGCCGTTCCGTGGGTGGCTTCGAATACAGCGGCTCCGGTATCATCATTGATATTTGCGCCCGGCGCAATCCCCACTCCCCCGACCTGGGCAGCCAATGCGTCTGATAGATAATCGCCATTCAGATTGGGCGAAGCGATCACATCAAATTCCAAAGGACGGGTAAGCACAGCTTCGAAAACCGCGTCAGCAATCATGTCCTTTACGAATATCTTTCCTTCATCGAGAGCATTTTGCTTTATGCGGTTCGCAACTTCCTCACCGCTATCCGCCTTGATCTTATCCCATTGAAGCTGGGTGAAAACCCGCTCACCAAACTCTTCTTCGGCGACAGCGTATCCCCACTTCCGGAAGCCGCCCTCAGTGAATTTCATGATATTTCCTTTATGCATCAGGGTTACGGTTTTACGGCCATTTCTTATGGCATAACGGATAGCCGAAGCAACCAGACGGCGGCTGCCTTCCGATGATATGGGTTTAATACCGAATGATGTGGTTTTTGGGAAACGCACTTTTTTGAATTGCGTTGGGAAATTGGCTTCGAGAAGGGAAGAAAACTGGGAATTCTCTTCCGAACCAAGTTCAAACTCGATCCCGCTATATACATCTTCTGTATTCTCACGGAAAATGACCATATTGACATGCTCCGGATGCACCACAGGCGCGGGTAAACCATTAAACCAACGCACAGGCCGCTGGCAGACATACAGGTCCAATTCTTTCCGCAGTGCCACATTTAAAGAACGGGCACCTCCACCAACCGGTGTTCCCATCGGCCCCTTCATACCAATCAGGTATTTCCGGAAAGATTGCAATGTCTCTTCGGGCAGGCCGGTTCCAAGCTGGCGAATTGCCTTTTCTCCTGCCAGTACTTCCTTCCAATTAATTGAACGTTTTCCGCTGTAGGCTTTTTCCACGGCATGGTTTAATACCATCTTGGCGGCTTTCCAAATGTCCGCCCCGATACCATCTCCCTCAATATACGGAATTACCGGATGTTCGGGAACGACCAATCCATTTTCCTTCCGTGAAACAACTTGTTCTTCCGTGCTTCTCTCGATTTCAGTCATAGTATCTTCCTTAAAAATGTAAAAAACTACCCGAATATCACCCTTGACGGGTATTGAAAATCGCATCTATAATAATATCAGATTACGGGACACTGTCCCATTAATTGAGACATCCAACCTTTTTCCCCCTCTTTATTCCATGGAAAATGAAATCTCACCCATTTTAAGCCGGTCTATTGCCATTTTGGATTGTTTCAATCAAGACCGCCCCGAATTAGGCGTTCGGGAAGCCGCCCGTTTGGTCAACCTCTCCAGTAGTGCCACCGGGCGTCTGATGGCATCTCTCCGAAATCTGGGAATCTTAAACCAGAATCCAGAAAGTAAAACGTACAGTCTTGGCCCGAGAGTCTTGACCTGGGCTGGTGTCTACACAGCCACCCTTGATCTGCGCAAGTGTGCACTCCCCTTCCTGGAAGAACTCTATGTATCCACCAATGAGACGATTAGCCTTTATATCCTGCAGGGGAATGATCGTATCTGCGTGGAACGCCTGGAAAGTGCTCAAACTGTAAGGATTGTGGCCCGGGTTGGACGCCGCCTTCCGCTTTACGCCGGTTCAGCCGGTAAAGTACTTCTGGCATTCCTTCCCATCGCCCGTCTGCGTGAGATTCTAGGGTCTCTATCCCTGGAACCGCTCACACCGAACACAATTACAGACCGTGCACTCCTGGAAAATGAGCTGACCTCCATCCGAAAGAACGGGATTTCAGTCAGCCATGGAGAATGGATTTCCGATGCCAGCGGACTTGCCGCTCCCATTTTTGACCAGTTTAGTGAACCGGTTGGAGCCATAAGCATATCCGGACCCACGCAACGCTTTTCAGAGCGTGCCATTGAACAATTTACACCACCGTTGATTCATGCCGCCATTGAGATCTCCCGCGACATGGGTTACCGGGGACCTTTCCCACCAAAATTTATGGAGTAAACATGATCCTTCATGACCGTATCGCCGATATCCTTCCATCGTGGCGCGACCGCGTAAACCGGCTCGTAAAAGAGTACCGGGATTTTAAAGTCTGTGATGTTACGATCAGTCAAATTTACCAGGGTATCCGGGGGGTTCAGATCCAGGTAACTGATATATCCTATGTTGATCCATTTGAAGGAATCCGCCTCAGAGGATATACCATTCCGGAAGTCCTGGAAAAACTTCCCCGCCTGGATGGATGTGAATTTCCAATGGCGGGTGGATTGTATTACCTTCTTTTAACAGACGAAATGCCGGATTTTGACCTAGCCATGCAGGTGGAAGATGAATGGAAAAAGCACAGCGAAATTCCAGACCATGTCATTAGCATGATCCGTTCAATGCCCCGCACCACACACCCGATGACCCTTTTTTCACAGGGAATTCTTGCACTACAAACCGAATCGGAATTCACACGGCGGTATAACGAAGGAATTTCCAAGTCAGATTACTGGATCCCCACATTGGATGATTCCATCCGGTTGACAGCCAAACTTCCCGCGCTGGCCGCCTTTATTTACAATTGGAAATACCGTGACGGAGCCGTCATTATGCCTGATCCGAACCTGGATTGGAGTGGTAATTTTGCCCACATGATAGAAAATCCCAACAACCATGAATATGAAGAACTATGCCGGTTGTTCTTCCTTCTGCATTCAGACCACGAGGGTGCGAATGTTTCTGCACACACAGCTCATCTGGTAAATTCCGCTTTATCAGATATTTATCTGACCGCCTCTGCAGCCATGAACGGACTGGCCGGCCCGTTGCACGGACTGGCGAACCAGGAATGCCTGCGTTGGTTGCTGAAAGTTTATAACAGCTTCGATGCCCTGCCAACCAGGGAAGAGATGGCTGAATTTGCACGCAATGAACTGGCATCCGGAAGGGTCATTCCCGGTTACGGGCATGCAGTGCTTCGTACAACCGACCCACGATTTACAGCCCAGTATGAGTTTGCCCAAAAATATCTACCCAATGATGAACTGTATCAATTGGTCTGCCGGGTTTTCGAAGTGCTTCCCGATGTGTTGAAAGAGACCGGAAAAGTGAAGAACCCGTATCCCAATGTGGATGCCATCAATGGCACTCTGCAATACCATTATGGGGTGCGCGAATTTGACTTTTATACAGTGCTATTTGGTGTTTCCCGGATTCTGGGCATCTCTGCCCATTCGGTCTGGGCACGCGCCTTGAATAAACCGATTGAACGCCCGAAATCATTGACCACTGCCATGCTGGAGGAAAGAGTCGCCGGGAAACCGGATACAATAGAAGTGGAAATGTAAGCTCACATGGAATCACATCGGATCATCGTTAAAGTTGGCACATCCACTCTGACAGCCGGGACCAGGCGATTATCAATTCCCCGTATATTTGATATCACCCGGCAGATCATCCAATTGAAAGAATCCGGCGCACAGGTCGCATTGGTCACCTCAGGGGCGATCGCTGCAGGGCGTGAGGCGATGAGCATGGCTGAAGCTCCCCGTTTTACTCCCGGCAAACAAATGCTGGCTGCCATCGGACAACCCCGTTTGATCGCCTTTTACGACCAGTTTTTCCGTATGTTCGGCCAGGTGAGCGCCCAGGTATTGTTGACCCGTGAAGACCTGACCAATCGCAACCGTTATCTCAATGCCCGGGGTACGATCGAAGAACTGCTGGATGCGGGAGTTGTTCCCATTATTAATGAAAATGACACGGTTGCCACGGAAGAAATCCGGTTTGGTGATAATGATAATTTATGCGCGTTGGTCGCCAGTCTGGTTGAAGCTGATCTCCTTCTCCTGCTAACTGACCAGGTCGGCTTGTATACCGGTGACCCGCGAAAAGATAAAAATGCCCGGCTAATCCGTGTAGTTGAACAGTCTGAGATACCGGAAGAATACTGGGAAGCAGCGGGTGGGTCAAACACCGACCTCGGAACCGGTGGTATGGTGACCAAATTGCGTGCCGCAGACCTGGCGCGCAGGGCAGGTGTACGGGCGGTCATTACATCCGGGTCAGAACCTGACGTCATCATCAAAGCCGCTACAGGAATGGAAATGGGTACGCTTTTTCCACCGCTCGTGTCAAAACTGGAAAGCCGGAAACGCTTCCTGCTCGCCGGAAAGCGAAACGGTGGAATTCTATCCATTGACGAAGGTGCAACTCAGGCATTGTGCCGGGGTGGTAGTTTGCTGCCGGTGGGAATAAAAGATATTCAAGGAGATTTCTCGCGTGGGGCTACTGTCCGTATCCTGGATGTCTCTGGAGCAGAAGTGGCTCTGGGTATGACCAATTACGACGCGTCTGATCTTAAGCAGATCATTGGCCGCCGAACCGATGAGATCGAAGAAATTCTAGGATTCACTGAAGGTGATGAAGCCGTTCATCACAATAACATGCTGCTATTAAAACCATCCACGAAACGGCAGAAAGGTTGATCCATGGTTCCAACCTCTCCTCACGCTCTGGCCCAATCCGCTCGAACAGCATCCAGGTCGCTTGCATTATCCAGTTCAGAAACGCGCCGGTCAGCACTTATCAGCATCGCAGCTGAGATTGAAAAGAACCAGAATCATATTCTGGCGTCCAATAAAATGGATGTTTCCGAAGCTCAGAAAGACAATCTGGCTGAGGCTTTTGTCGACCGCCTGTTGTTGAACGAAGAGCGTATCGGTTGGATCACCACAGATCTTCGCCGGGTGGCAGAACTTCCCGATCCGGTGGGTGAAGTATTTGATCAGCAGGATTTACCCAATGGTTTGAAAATCCGCAAGCAGCGGGTTCCCATGGGAGTCCTTGCCATCATTTATGAAGCCCGTCCAAATGTCACAGTCGATGCAGCCGGATTGGCGATCAAATCCGGCAACGCCGTGATCCTCCGTGGCAGCCGGGAAACATTGAACTCCAACCGTGCTCTTGTCCAGGCAATCCACAATGGATTAAAAGCGGTTGGTCTTCCTGAAGGCTCTGTTCAGTTTGTGGATAGCTCTGACCGGGAACTGGTTTTTCAGCTTCTGAAATTACACAATGAAATCGACCTTGTAATCCCGCGTGGTGGATCAGCATTGCACAAATTTTGTCGCGAGAACAGCTTAATTCCGGTTATCACCGGAGGTATTGGTGTCTGTCATCTATTTGTGGACGAGAGTGCCGACCTTGAAAGGGCTTTACCTGTTGTACGCAACGCAAAGATCCAACGCCCCAGTGTTTGCAACGCCCTGGATACTGTGTTGGTACACTCTTCGGTTGCCGGAAAATTTATCCCCATGCTTGTGAATGCATTGACCGGGGATGGGGTTACATTCCACGTGGATGAATCCGCAGCAGCCAATTTGCCCACTCCGCTTCCTTCATCGGTCCACCCTGCCGGAGAACATGATTTTGATATGGAATGGCTGTCACTTGTACTGGGAATTAAGGTGGTTAATTCATTGGATGAGGCGATTGATCATATTTCACAACACTCAACCTCTCATTCCGACGGCATATTAACGGAAAACAGGGCGAATGCTGATGCGTTTATCAGCCGGGTTGATTCCTCGGCTGTATATGTCAATGCCAGTACGCGTTTTACTGATGGTTCACAATTGGGACTCGGAGCCGAGGTAGCTATTTCTACCCAGCGGTTGCATGCCCGCGGTCCCATGGCATTACGTGAATTGACGACGTACAAATGGGTTATTGAAGGTGACTACCTCGCCCGGCCTTAGACGATATTTTCTCTGTGTCTTAGCTCTCTTCCTGACTGCATGGAATCCGCTGACAGGTTCCCCTGTTGACTCCACACCGGAACCCTTGACCGGCAAGGAATACTGGACTCCCGAAATCGGAGAAAGGTTGCAGATCCAATTTTCCGGTGATTTTGAGTTTATTGATGATGTTGACATATATGACCTGGATCTGTTTGACACATCGGTTGAAACCATAAAGGATATCCACGCACGTGGGAAATTTGCGATTTGTTACATCAATGCCGGCGCCTGGGAAGACTGGCGTCCGGATGCGGAACAATATCCTGCCTCAGTGATCGGCGATGATTATGAAGGCTGGCCGGGAGAAAAATGGCTGGATATCCGCCAAATTGACAAATTGGCACCCTTGATCCAGGCACGGTTCGACCTTTGCCAAAGCAAGAGGTTTGATGGTATCGAACCGGACAATCTCGACGGGTTTCAAAACGAGACCGGTTTTTCATTATCCGCAGAAGACCAGCTGACTTTCAACCGTTGGCTGGCAGAATTGGCACATGCCAGGGGACTATCCATCGGGCTGAAGAACGATCCGGACCAGATCAACAATCTGGTGGATGATTTTGATTTCGCCATCCTGGAAGACTGCTTCCCCGAAGGATGGTGTTCTTCTGCCAGTTCATTTATTGAGCGTGATAAACCGGTTTTTGCCGTTGAATATACAGACCTGACCCGGAAAATAACACCCTATTGTTCCGAAGCAAAAGAACTTGGCTTTTCAATTTTGTTGAAAAATCGCGAATTGGATGTATTTCGCGAAACTTGTCATTAAAAAGTGCAAGCAGCCGGGTGAGGGGGGCACCCGTCCGCTTGCACCTTAATCTTACCAAATATTGGATTTTAAGCAAGAGAATCCGGCAATTTTAATCATCCCTGCTTTTTCTAATTGAATGTATGAAATTCAGCCATGAGGTCCTTGTTCGTGTCATACAGAGCTCTGTAGATGTCATAGTACCGGGTATATTGGTCAAATAGTCTTGGATCCGGTTGAATTATCCGGTCGTATTGTACCCAGGTAGATATATGGTCATACGAGGGGAAGAGTTTTACAGCCATACCGGCTAAAAATGCATCGCCATATGATGCGCCAAAAGTTACGGCAGGCACTTCCTGGGTCATTCCAGTAATATTCGTGACCACTTGCAACCAGAGAGGGTTCTTCGTACCACCGCCAACAGCAATTACCCTTGATGGCATGACGCCAATGTCTTTCATTACTTCAAAATGTTGCCTGACTCCATACCCCATGCCTTCAAGAATGGCGCGGAATAAATGTCCGCGTTGGTGTGACAATGTCAATCCAAAGATCATGCCGCGTGCTTTGGGATCATTAATGGGGGTACGTTCTCCCGAAAAATAAGGGAGGACAACCAATCCTTCAGACCCCGGCGGAATTACACTGGCTTCAGAGACCAGTGCACCATACGCGTTTTCTCCACCCGATTTCTCCATCTTAACCAGATCTTTCGATACCTGATCCCGAAACCAACGGGTCAAGGATCCACTGGTGGCCATTCCAGCTGCAAATGCCGATGTTCCCGGAAAGAGATACCGGGCAGCCCACAAACGGCTATCCACTTTGGGGTCGGCAGTTACCAGGTACATAAAGATTGTCGATCCATACATCAGCATCATCTGGCCTGGTTTCACCACACCGACACTGACAGCCTCCGCTGAAGCGTCAGCCGTCCCAAAACTCACCGGAGTCCCTTCCATCAACCCGGTAATTCGGGCTGCCTCGGCAGAGACTGTCCCGGCCTGATCACAAGCCCAGCCGATCTCCGGCAGTCTGTCTATTTCAACGATCCCCTGACAGAATTCTTCGCTCCAGTTACCTTCGTAGAAATCATATAATGGCGTGAAAAATGACGCAGTGAGATGGTCAATGACGGCTCTACCGGTCAACCGGGCAACGATAAAAGAAGAAGCAGTCAGAAACTTCGCTGTTTTTTGGTATATTTCGGGTTCGTTTTTCTTCAACCAGAGAATCTTTGGACCGACAGCCTGGGAAGAAAGAGCGTTTCCTGTTCTGGCAAACAAGTACTCGTTGCCAAATCGCGCGTTCATCTCATCAATTTCTTCAACCGCGCGTGTATCCACACCATACAGAACCCCCATACGCAGGGGATTATTCTGTTCATCCACCGGCAGCATACACGGTGCGATGGCGCTTACGCCAATACCGGCTATTTCACCGGCAGATATGTGGCTTTTATCCAGGAGAGTCTTTGACAGGGTGACAAAATCTCCCCACCAGGTCTTTTCCGCGTCATGTTCCGCCCAACCCTGATGCGGGATCAGCATTTCATGTGGTACGGCAGCGCTGGCGATTACTTTGCCGGCTGTATTTACGATCACACCTTTTGATTCATAGGTTCCGATATCAATTCCAAGCAGATACTCTTTTCCCATGATTTCTCCTCAACCGCCTGCATGGTTTGAAAACAGGAGCGAGGTCTTTCTCTTCGCTCCTGTAGTGAATTGTTGCGTCGAAAAAGATACTGCTTCAAGATTGATGTTTTACTCTGACCTTCATCTTGCGCTGTGCGCTCAAGTAGTTGATTACCATGATCGCAATCAACAGGAGCCCCCAGGAGAATTCTTTCAAGAAATTGGCACCCCGGTATTCCGTCAACAGCATTTGCAGTCCGGTTGACAGGAATTGCAAAGACAGGATCGCGAGAATGATACCGGAGATCTTCCCAAACCCACCGTTCGGATCAACACCTCCCAGAACCGCGATGAGAATCGCAGCCAGGACATACGATCCGCCATAATCTGCATTTGCCGAGTTCGTACGGGCCAGAATGACAAGCCCGGCTACGGCAGATAACATACCGCTGATCGCGTAAACCTTCATAAGAACATTCTGGTTGTTGATTCCCGAGTATTTTGATGCGACCGCGTTCGTTCCAAGAAGATACAGGCGCATACCCAGTGTTGTGCGATTCAGGATGATAGAAATGATCAAACACAGGGCAAGAAATGTGATCAACGGAATGGGAACACCATAGAAAAATCCCTGCCCGAAAACCTGGAATTCAGGTATGCCAAATATTCCCGTTCCCTTGGTAATACCGATTGAGAGTCCGGAAAAGAGGGTCATGGTGCCCAATGTTGCCAGGATCGGGGTAATTCCAACCCGCGAGATAAGAAAACCGTTCAGAAGTCCAGCCAGAAGGCCAACCACTAACCCAACAACCACAGCCAGAATGATCGCCGTAGTCACAGTAGCCGGTGAAGAACCCGCTGGTGCCATACTGGTTAAAATTAACCCGGCTGTGATACCGGTAAGATTGGCTGTTGCGTTTACTGACAGGTCAATACCACCGGTGATCATGGTGATCATGATCCCCAATGCCATGATGCCGATCTCTGAAAACTGGAAGCACATGGATTGAAAATTTTGCGTTGTTAAAAACACATTTGGCAGTGCCAGGCTCATGACGACAAACAATGCAAAAACGATGACAAACAATCGGGTGATATTCTCATCACTTTTTAATAAGTTGACAACTGTTCGGGTCAGGTCCTTCGCAGCAGGAGATTTTTCTTTTGACGAAACAGAGGAAGGTTGATTCATATTGTGAATAACTCCAAATTAGTATTACTCGGCAATATTGGCACTGAGTTGTTTTTGGGCTTTCAACTCGCGATAGGCGGGAATTCCGGTACCGATGATCAGAACGATGCCGATAACGACTTTCTGCCATGCGGATGGAATACCAACCAGAATCAGGCTGTTCTTCAAAACCGTCACCAAAAGAACACCCAGCATTGTTCCAATCACAGTTCCCCGGCCGCCAGTAATGAGCGTTCCACCGAGTACAACAGCCGCAATAACATCCAATTCTGTACCGACCAGGTCAAATGGATTGGCTTGCCGCGAGAAAACACCAAATGTCATCCCGCCAATACCTGAAAGGAACCCGACAAACCCGTATATAAAGAACATGATCCAACGGGTATTGAAACCCGTGCGCTCGGCAGCTTCAGGTGCGCCTCCAAGGGCATAAATTCCTCGACCGACCATCGTGAACTTCATGATAAGGAAAACCACTATAGCCAGAACGACAAGAATAAAGAAACCCGGATGGAGGCTGGTTTTTGCCGGTCCGTCTCCGATCTGGGTTACAAACCATTGAGCTTTGCCAAACTTTGCCATTCCAGCTGGAATATTGCGAATATACTGGCTGTCAATAAAGAACAGCATAAAACCACGGATCAGGCTCTGGGTGCCCAGTGTCGCGATCAATGTGGGTAACCGGAACGAATAGATTAACCAGGCATTGATCAGCCCCAGCAACAACCCGATAACAGCCGCGATTGCATACATCAAAAAAACATTACCCT
>CAYRHB010000037.1:5818-28537 GCA_964424035.1 uncultured Leptolinea sp. | reverse complement strand
TTATTGCCATGCGAGCTTCAAAAATTGCACCTTCATTGGAAAGAAATTCCTAGCCCTCATGTGAAATGTACGTCAATTCTGGTCCACATTTTTCACAGGCAACGGGTTGGGCATGAAAACGTCTATCAAGGGGGTTTTCATATTCCTTCCTGCAATCATCACACATGGGAAATTCCGACATCGTTGTATATGGCCGGTCATAGGGAATGTTTTGAATGATTGAGAATCTCGGTCCGCAATTTGTGCAATTAATGAAGGGATACCGGTAGCGACGGTTTTGCGGATTGAATAGCTCGTCCAGACAGTCCTGACATATGGAAATATCAGAAGATATGGGAATAAACCCGGATGGGTTGGACTGACTTTCAATGATCGAGAATTGCGTATAGCTGGTAACCGAGCAAATCGTTGTCTGAATATCATCTATTCTGGAAAGAGGCGGGGGATTGTTTTGCAATTCATCCATAAAGTTGCGCAATGATTCAGGAGATCCAACAACTTCGATTTCGACTCCGCGCGACGAATTACAGACCCATCCTGAGAGTCCATTCTTTACAGCAACTTGATATACAAATGGTCTGAAGCCCACGCCCTGAACAATTCCACGGACATGTATATTCAGACCGGTAATCTCTTCGTGGCACATTCTATGGTTTTTTTGTAGTTTTTACCCGGGTTTCCAACCAATCAAGCCAGGGTGAAATACCTTCACCTGTAACACAGGAAACCGGGAATGTGGTTAAACCGGGATTGAGCATCTCAACACCCTGTTTAAAGTATTCAGGACGAAATTGAATATACGGAAGCAAATCCATTTTATTCAGGATCAACACATCCAGTCCCCTGTAAATGGCTGGATATTTATACGGCTTATCATCTCCCTCCGGGATGGAGGAAATGAGAACATTGATATCCGTTCCCAGGTCAAACGCGGCAGGACACACGAGGTTTCCTACATTCTCAATAATTACAAGATCAATCTCATCCAAAGGCAATTGTCGAAGTCCATCAGCCACCATTACCGCGTCCAGATGACAATCTCCACCGGTGTTTATTTGAACTGCTGGCATGCCAGCTTCTGATACTTTATCCGCATCAATAGTTACGGCGGCTGTGTCACCTTCGATAACACCAATTTTTATCTTGTCCCGTAATCCATTAATTGTCTGCAGGATAAAGCTGGTTTTTCCCGCCCCCGGCGAAGCCATCATATTGATTGAAAAGACCCGTTTGCTTCTTAAAAGGGTTTTATTCTGCGCAGCCAACTGGTCATTGGCACTTAAGATCTTTTCAACAACAGGTACTTTTATCGATGTCATTTTTTCTCACTTTTCAATCTCGATACTATCCACATAGAACTCTTCCCCCGATTTTACGGTAATATCCGGACTGCCGCAATCAGGGCAGGGTTGCAGGGAAGAATCAATTTGATAATCTCTCGAACATTTATTGCAATGCAATGAAGCTTTTCTTCGTTCAAAATCTAATATCGCACCTTTGCATATGCTTTCATTGCTGATGATATCCCAATAAAATTGAACGGAATCATCAACTATGCTGGAAAGTTGTCCAATCACCAGGTTGATTTTCACAACTCTGGACGCATTTGATTCTCTGGCATGTTTTTCTGAAATTGCCAGAATACTTTCTGTGACAGCTAATTCATGCACGGTTAATAATAAGCTTTCTAATAGATTTTAATATAGACATATCAGGTCTATATTGTTGACATATCGCAAGTATATCAGATAAGTGAGCTTTCCCTGTGTGTACGTTATTCATCTTTGGCTGCTTTCCCCAGATTCGATAGCCAATCCATACCTTTATTCACGGCAATTGCTGCCAGAAATGCAGTCTGTGGAGAAAGATTCTGGGTAAATGCAAAAGAATATCCACGCACAGATAATAAATACGCCCGGGGTTTTGCCTGATACAGCGAACTTGTTAATTGCAGACAGGCTTCAGCTGTCATGTGATGTGTAAAGGGCGATGTTTGCATTCCACTCGTTACTTCACATAGTTGTATATCATTCGGTATATCACCGGTATGCGCATCGACAAATAAGACGTGATCATAATTTGCCAGAGTTTCAGAAACTTCAGGTGCGAGTTGCAGTTGGAAAAGAAGGTGAGGGTATTCATCTGTTGTTTCAAAAGGCTCTTCCCAATTTGAGGGAACAACCCGACCAAGTTGTTTTGAAAATCCGGCAAGAATATGCCAAGCAACCCCGTCATCCTGACGGTCTGGATTTCCATAGCCAATAATTACTGTTGATGGTATTTTCATCTGTCTAATTAAAAAGGGCGATGCATTTTCCAGCATCGCCCATCTTTCTACACGATGCGATCAATCACGACGCAAGGTTTTTATAATATTACCTTCAGGATCGACAATATCCACGATCATCGGCATTTGCCCAACGGCATGGGTTGAACAGGACAGGCATGGATCATGAGCGCGTACAGCCGCCTCAACCCGGTTCAATAGTCCTTCACGCACCTGCTGGCCGGAGATATATGTTTTAGCCACGCTATCAACCGCATTGCTCATCGCCCAGTTATTATGACCGGTGGAGACAATGAGATTGACTTTTTCCAGTTGGCCGTTTTCCTTAACCCAATAGTGATGGATTAATGTTCCGCGCGGGGCTTCAATTACACCAACCCCGACTCC
This sequence comes from uncultured Leptolinea sp., assembly GCA_964424035.1. GTDB lineage: Bacteria > Chloroflexota > Anaerolineae > Anaerolineales > Anaerolineaceae > Leptolinea. The sequence goes on along the minus strand of CAYRHB010000037.1, from coordinate 25,863 downwards.
CTGGAAATCTTTTTTGGTGTTCAGGATGTCAGTGCTGAAAATATCCGGGTCGTCAAGAAGAACACGAACACGTTCAATCGCAAATAAAGTTTCAATCAAACGGGCATAATGATAATGCAACGTGTTTTCTACCGGTTTTCCGCCATTCAATTGCTTGAAGATCTTGAACTCTTCATTTGCCATGGGAGTTTCAATAACATCAGAAGCATTCAGCCGTCCCAGAGGGCCAACCCGGTACACACCACCGGGGTATCCAAGCTTTTTGTAATAGGGGAACTTCAAATATGACCAGTTCTCAACATGTTCAGCAATGTGATCAAGATAGTCTTTTCCTTCGAATAGCTCAAGCTGTTTTCCTGTCTTGTCCAACAAACGGATCTTTCCATCGTACAATTCCAGACCGTTCCCTGGTGTCACGAGACCAAAATAGCCTGTCGGGAAAACACCAAATTTATCGATGTCTTCTTTGTTGGCTGCAGCCCAGTCTTTTATGATCTGCAATCCAACTTTTGTCGTCTCAATTTGCGCATCGATATCTTTTAAGATCGCATCGCGTTCTGCGGGTTTTAATGATTTATTTACACCACCGGGAACCGCAAACAACGGATGAATACGCCGTCCACCAAGTGTGGAAATGATCTCCTGGCCCCACTTACGCAGGTTGACCGCTTTTAATGCGAGTTCGGCGTTGGCACCGATAACTCCCACTACATTACGGACGGCAGGATCGGCATCAAAACCCAATAATAGATCAGGACCAGCCAGTTCAAAGAAATGCATACCATGACTCTGAACTATCTGCCCCATATGCATCAATTCACGAAGCAGTGAAGCAGGACGGGGTGGTGGTGTACCCATGGCAGCATCGCCAGCCTTGGCTGCGGCCAAATGGTGACTGACAGGGCAAATTCCACAAATTCGTGGAGTGATGTATGGCATTTCAAAGACCATACGGCCTTCACAGAATTTTTCAAATCCACGGAATTCATTCACATGCAGATAAGCGCGTGAGACATCACCTTTTTCGTCAATGTTGATCGTTACTTTGGCATGACCCTCAATTCGGGTCACCGGTTCAATTGTGATTTTTTGAGCAGGCATAGTTATTTCTCCTCTTTACCTTTAATGCCAGTCCAGGAGATCGCCTTTGATCTCAGGACGACGTCCCTGGGCCAATTCGCTCAGAACGTAATAGATCACCTCCGGGCTTGGAGGACAACCTGGAACAAAAATATCAACCGGGACCACATCCTGAAGGGCTTTCACTTCCATGGGTTTACAAAGCTCTGGATCGGACGGAATTGCACCACTTTCGTCGGTTGATTCGGTCTCAACATACGCACGCCGTAAAGTTTCCTCAAGTGTGAAAAAATTGCGCATAGCTGGCACACCGCCAAAAACCGCACAATCACCCAATGCGACCAACAACTTACAGCGGCTTCGCATTTTTTTAGCAACCTCTTCATTGAACGAGTTATTGACGCCACCTTCAAGAATACCTACATCAACGCCGCTCTCATCCGGTTCCTTTAAGTCTGTGATTGGGGTAGCTCTGATATCCGTTAATTCAGCTACCGTCACAATTTTTTCATCAATATCCAATAATGACATATGGCAGCCAGCACAACCTGCCAACCAGTCAGATGCAATTTTCGGTTTCGCCATGGTTACTCCTTGAATTTTCCCTTCGCATTAAGCTTCAATAATACGAGTGGGAGATACCCGTGACTTTATGGATTCTTTCCATGCGTCACTTGTTTTAACACCAAGTCCTGCGGCAACAGCTTTTAAAGCTTCCGCATTGCTCATTACACCGGATGGCGCGATGAGAGCTTTCTGAGATTCCTGCAAGCGTCCATCGACATTCAAGTAGTGTCCTGCTGTTTCCGCCCACATTTCCACCGGAATAACGACATCAGCTCGTGCAGATAGTTTTGAATGATATGTGGCAGTAACAGCCAGGAACGGTGCACTTTCCAGATTTTTCAAGAGACGATCCGATACTTCATCATCACCAGCTGCCACAAAGAACGCCTGGTGTTTTCCAGCATCAAACGGAGTATCCAGTTTAAGCATGGAAGCCGCAAGGCTGTTCGCTTTTCCCTTGGTGCTGATTACGACACCATTCTTTACTGAGCTGGCTAATTCCACCAACGCCGCAACAGCTTCTTTCCCATCTTTTGAGGATAGGCCACGGCCGTAAATGAACACCGGGTGCTCGGCTCCTGCCAGAATATCAGCGGCTTCTTTCAATGTGGACGCTGAGATTCCGCATTTTCCAGCAAATTCCTCAGCCTGTTTATTCTTTACAGCTGTTTTCAACGCGTGTATGACGTCAATTGGAGTACCTTTACTGGCTTTCAATTGTTTCTCAGCAAACGGGTCAAAACCATTCTCATCGGGATCAATTACGATCATCCGCGTTCCACTTGGGAGAATGCGTTTGACCATAAATCCGAGAACCTGGTGATTGTTGGCCAGATCAGCATTTACGACCACAACACAATCAGCCATATCTAGAGCGTCAACTTTACCTTCGAATTCATTCTTAAGTTCGTCAGCCAGGGTAGCGGATGCACTGGTCGGCCAACCTTCTTCGAAGGTTGTCACCATGCCGCTCTTCATTCCATCAGCAAATACCTGCTTGAAGAGAGATAAGGATTCTATTGAAAGCCGGGTGGATGCCATTGCAGCAACACCCGATCCATTTTTTTCTGCCAGTGGTTTCATGGTGGCAGCGATTGCTTTAATGGCTTCATCCATTGTTGCAGCTTTTAATTCACCATTCTTGCGAACCATGGGTGTAAGAATGCGTTCCCGATCTTCTTCCAACGGGAGGAAACGACCGGTCTTGCATAGGACCCCACTGCTTACACCTTCACTCCATCGGCCTTCAATGCGCACCATCTGGTTGTCTTTCACACCGACATTGATTGCACATCCCACTGAACAACCAACGCAGACTGAAGGTACATTGGTAATTTGAGCGTCCTTTCCACGATAAGCAGAATGACGATCTATCAATGCGCCTGTGGGACATACCTGAACACAGGTTCCGCAGGATACACAGGAAGACTCTCCTATGGGAACGCCGTAGTCAGCAACCAGGTAGCTTTTTGCACCGCGTTCTTCGAAACCCCAGGTAAAGTTTCCCACAAGTTCACCGCAGGCACGGACACAACGCCGGCAGAGGATGCACCGGTTGTTATCAAGAATAAAATATGGACCGGACGCGTCAACACCATAGGTGTTGTAATTCGGTGTCAGCGGCCAATTGGTCATACCCTCATGGTAGGCTGCATTCTGTAGTTCGCAGTCTCCACCAGTTTCCTGGCAAAAAGGACAAAAATGATTACGTTCACTGAATAGGAGCGTAAGGACAAACTTTCTGGCTTCCTTTACGCGATCCGTATCCGTTTTAACAACCATATTTTCGCTTACAGGCAATGTGCAGGAAGGCTGCAGCGTCCGCGCGCCCGTTACCTCCACCAGACATAAACGGCAACCTCCATACGGGGTTAATTCTGGGTGATCACACAGGGTGGGAATTTCAATTCCCGCGGCTTCAGCCGCACGTAAGACTGTCGTCCCTTCTTTTACTTCAACGTTCTTGCCGTCAATGGTTAATTTGACCATAAGAAAACCTCTCTTTTTCGAGATTACAGTTTATGCATGAACCTTATGTCCGCTCATTGAACAAACACCTGATGGACATACCTTCAAGCGAATATGTGCCTCAACTTCAGCTCTAAAGTATTTTAAAACATCCTTGATCGGTGTTCCGGATGTCTGGCCGAGACCGCAATTGGATAATTGGAAGAGATTATCACTGATTGCTTCAAGGTCATCTAGATCTTTAAGAGACCCCACACCTTCAGAAATCTGATCAAGGATTTCATATGCCCGCTGGTTTCCGATCCGACAGGGAGTGCATTTGCCGCAACTTTCAACCCGGAAGAAATTCATCAGTACTTTTGCCAGATCTACCACACAGGTGTCTTCATCACAAATGAGAAGAGCGCCAGACCCCAGTGCTACACCGGCCTTACTGAATGAGTCAAAGTCCATGGGTGCATCCTGCAAACTGGCCGGGATGATCGATCCACTGGACCCTCCGGTCTGTGCCAGTTTGAAGCTTGCTCCGTCTTTCATGCCATTGCCATATATGGCAATGACCTCCCTCAAAGTGATCCCCATTGGGACTTCAATCAAACCGGTTACATTTACATTACCCAGAATGGTGTACACCTTGGTTCCGGGGCTGCTGGGTGTGCCAATACTCTTAAACCAGGAAGCTCCTTCGCGGATTATGGCTGGTATATTGGCCAGGGTTTCCACGTTATTGATGAGGGTAGGCATACCCCACAGACCATTCGTTGTTGGATAGGGGGGACGTGCACGGGGTTCACCACGGTTACCTTCAATCGATTCGAGAAGAGCTGTCTCTTCACCACATATATAGGCTCCGGCGCCGGAATGTAGATGGAGTTCAAAGGAAAAATCAGAGCCAAAAATATTCTTCCCAAGAAAACCCATTTCTTTCGCGGCAACGATGGCAGCCTCAAGGCGTTGCCGGGCCAGCGCATATTCACCGCGGATATAGATGTATCCCTCTTCTGCGCCTACGGCGAAACCGGCAATTGTCATGGCTTCCAAAATCGAGAAAGGATCGCCTTCCAGAATCAAGCGGTCTTTGAATGTTCCGGGTTCGCTCTCATCTGCATTGCAAACTACATACTTCTTTTCACCATTTGCCTGTGCGACAAACTTCCACTTCAATCCTGTGGGGAAACCGGCGCCTCCACGTCCTCGCAATCCTGATTTTGTGATCTCATCGATCACATCAACCGGCTTCATTGACGAGACAACCTTGCCTAATGCCTCGTAACCCTCATGGATAATGTAATCTTCAATATTGTTCGGGTCAATGACTCCTGCCCGCTGTAAAACAATCCGTTTTTCCGCCGGCAATGTCCCTTTGCGGGCATTTAACCAGGCAATTTTTCCGGATAATTCGCGGTTGGAAGCTAGCAATTCACTGGCAACCCGACCTTTGTAAAGGTGCTCTTCAACAAGATGGTGGACATCTTCTGTTTTCATAGGACCATAAATGGCAGCTTCCGGGTAGATGATCACCAGGGGCAGGGCGTCGTGACGCCCTACATCGCCAACCATCTTTAAGGAAATCTCTTCGCTGATTCCAAACTTGTCCAGTTCCTGTTGAATTTGTTCAAAAACTTGCCGGGCTCCCCGTTCCATTGAGAGCGGGTCGCTTGAAACCAGTACCATGGATCGGTATGTTTTCATCTTTCGCTCCTATTCGTATTGAGCCAGTATGGATGGGATCTGTTCGGGTGTGAGATTTCCATAGATGTCATCATCTACGGTCATCACAGGGCCGACACCGCACACTCCAAGGCAGGAGGTTGTTAACAATGTCCATTTTCCATCCGGGCTTGTTTCCCCGGGTTGAAGTTGAACATGATTCTGCAATTCCTGCCAAACCTCTTTCCCTCCAACCACATGGCAGGGGGCACTTTCACAAAACTGGATAACATGCCTTCCCCGTGGTTTGGTGGCTAACATCCGATAAAAACTGGCTACCGAATACAATTGGCTTTTGGGGGCTTTCAATAACTTGCTCACTTCGTCCAATGCGTCAGGAGGAATATACCCGAGCCGTTTGTTAATCTCATTCAGTATCGGTATCATTTCTTCACGTTTGGCGCCGAAAGCATCAACAGATGCTTTTACTGCTGCTATGACTGAGTTTTCCACATCACGTTGCTTGGTGTCTAGAACCATACTTCCTCCATTGTGTCGTATCGATGCGAACAGCATAGAAAGCGTTTTGTCGTACGAAAGTCCCAGCAAGTACTAAATTAATGAAAAGAAAACTATTTCACCTCCACTGCGTTGAAGTTGCAGACCTGGGCGCAAATGCCGCAGCGAATGCAGATGTCAGGGTCAATAACATGCGCCTGACGTCTTTCACCGGTGATAGCGTTGACAGGGCAGTTCCGGGCGCACACTGTACATCCGGTACATACGTCTTCCGCGATCGAGTAAGTGATCAATGCCTTGCAAACCTTTGCAGGGCATCTCTTTTCATAGATATGAGCTTCGTATTCATGGCGGAAATGCTTCAAAGTGCTTATGACCGGATTGGGAGCTCCCTGGCCAAGGCCACATAATGAAGCTGTATTGATCTCTTTACAAAGATATTCCAGGGTCTCGATATCGCCGTCCTTGCCTTTGCCATCACAAATACGCTCAAGTATCTCAAGTATCCGGCGTGTACCAACCCGGCAGGGTGTGCATTTTCCGCAGGATTCATCCTGGGTGAAATCCATAAAATAGCGGGCGATGTCAACCATACAGGTTTCATCATCCAGAACGATCAAACCACCAGACCCCATCATGGCGCCGGCAGAGATCAGCGACTCATAATCAACTGGAAGATCAAGGTATTGCGAGGGTAAACAACCACCCATTGGGCCACCGATCTGGGCTGCTTTGAAGCCTTTGTCATCTTTAATTCCGCCGCCGACATCATAAACCAGTTCCCGAAGGGTAATTCCCATGGGAACTTCCACAAGACCGGGTTTTTTGAGGTCACCAGCCAGCGCGAATGTCTTGGTACCTTTGCTCTTTTCTGTTCCCAGGCTGGCAAACCATTCGGCGCCTTTATTGATGATCTGCGGAATATTCGCATAGCTTTCAACATTGTTGATATTGGTCGGTTTACCAAATACACCTTTTACAGCAGGGAAAGGAGGCCTCGGACGCGGTTCTCCGCGTTTGCCTTCAATGGATGAAATCAGAGCTGTTTCTTCACCACAGACAAATGCACCGGCGCCCATGCGGACTTCCAGATCGAAGTCAAAACCGGAACCAAGAATGTTCTTTCCGAGGAGCCCCATTGAACGGGCTTGTTTGATGGCAATATTCAAAGTTTCGACAGCCACCGGATATTCCGCACGGCAATATATGAATCCCTGGTTGGCACCAATGGTATAACCACCGATGATCATGCCTTCCAGAACTGAATGTGGATCGCCTTCCAGTACGCGGCGATTCATAAACGCACCGGGGTCGCCTTCATCTGCGTTGCAAACAAGGTATTTCTGTTCGCCAACGCTGTCCCGGGCTAACATCCATTTCTTCCCGGTAGGGAATCCAGCGCCACCGCGTCCGCGAAGGCCTGATTTAAGGATTTCTTCGATTACAGCGTCAGGTTCCATGGATGATAGAACCTTGCCCAGTGCTTGATATCCATCTTCAGCAATATAGTCTTCAATATTACCGGGATCGATCTTTCCGCAATTGCGTAGAACCACCCTCAGTTCCTTTGCGGTGGGAGCGGATAATTCCTCATCGGCAGTCGCGGCTGTTTCCAGAACAAATTTCTTTGCGATTCTTCCTTTTAGAAAATGTTCTTCAACCACAAAAGGCACGTCGTCAACTGTCAATCCGACGTAATGCACACCTTCCGGGTAGACCATTATTTCTGGTCCCTGAGAGCATGCACCAATTCTCGATGTTTCCAGAACCTGGACTTCATCGATCAAACCTTGTGATACCAGTTCATCCTGAATGGCATCAATGACCTCGTGAGCGCCTTTCTTCAGACACTCTGGATCAACACAAACTAAAACATGAGAACGAAAATACTTCATTGTTAGAACCTTCGATAATAGAGTACACCGCTTCGCGGCGTGATTTCTAGGCTTGAATTACATAATCCTGGACGATTTTCCCCTGACCAATATGTTCTTTCATAATACGCCGGGCGACTTCCGGTGATACCTTCCCGTACGTTACTTTGGGATCAGTTCCAACAGTGACCTGAACAATGGGTTCCTTTTCACACAGACCAATGCATCCGGTTTGAGAAACAATGATGCCGCTGATGTTATCCTTTTCGATGACATCTAATACAGCTTTCATGGTCTCGCGTGCGCCGGCGGCAATACCACAGGTACCCATGGCAACTGTTACCTGGGCGTTTCCTTCAGAGGCTTTTACTTTGCGTTTCTCAAGAGCTTCTTCTCGGATTTTTTTCAAATCTTCCAATGATTTTATAGTTGACATCATTTTTCTCCTGAAAACAGGGTTGGATTCAGGCGGCAGCCTGTACGCTGTTCACACCTGATTCGATCAGATTCCGTAGAAAACCCAGGACTAGAGGTTCGGTTAATGAGACTCCCTGGAGTTCTCTTTTTATCATTTCATCATCCAGCAGGAATTCTTCTTTGCCGACAAGATATCGGAAATGAAAATGAATTTCTGGATGCGCGATCATCAAATTCAGGAATGTTGTGGCCACATCACCGAGGGGCATCCGGTCAATATGACTTCTCTGGAAATCAACAAACACTTTTGTTCCTTTGCCCAATTTTGATGATATCTCAAGATTTCCGTTACAGGCTTCTGCGGCTTCTTTCAAGAGGGGAATTCCAAGGCCTACTTTTCTTGTAGTTCGGGAGGTTACAAAAGGATCTGTAACTTTTTGAACCATTTCTTCGGTCATGCCTTTTCCATCGTCCTCAATACACATGTTTAGTCGATCATTTAAGATATCTTCGACAATCTCAATGCGGATAGTCTTTGCTTCAGCTGCCGCGCTATTTTCAGCGATATCCAACAGATGAAGAGCTAGATCGCGCATTACCGTTATCCCTGCACCTGGCTGGTTTGAATATCTTTGATCAATTGTGGGAATTTATTGGGGCGAACCCGACCATGCATATCTTCGTCGACAACAACCACCGGAGCCTGGCTGCAGGCACCCACACAACGGCAAAGTTCAAGGGTGATCTCGCCGTCTTCCGTTGTTTGACCGGGATCTATTCCAAGAACCTGTTTTGCTTTTTCAATGATCTGTGGCATTCCACCAACATAGCATGCTGTTCCAAGACAAAATTTAACCGTGTGTTTTCCACGCGGACTGGTGGTAAAGAAGGAGTAGAAGGAAACCACTCCATGAACCTGACTTACAGGGACACCGAGATTCTGGGCCACATAAATTTGCATCTGGCGGGAAATGAAACCAATTTTGCCCTGAAGTTCATTCAAGACAACCATCGTTGCCCCATTGAGACTCTTATTCCGGTCGATAATTTCGTCGATTATCTTCTTTTGTTCAGGGTTCGCAAGGGGATCATTCGTTGTAGTGGTGCTTTTTATTTCTGCCATCATCGGCTCCAATAATTATAGAGTTGCCTCTAGGATTGCTTTTTCTTACCAATACTCTCCAATTAGTATGTTTCCAGTTTACATTCGACCAAAATATTGATAAAGGACAAATGTCACTTAATCCATGGAAAGATGGTCATCAGAAATGTTTACATTTCTCTCATTCCCGATCAACTTTTTTGATGATTGATTTTACCTCAACCTGTGATTTCTGTCACAAATTTGATTATGCTAATTTGAAACTCCGGCCATTCAATGCGGAAAATGCCATTTCCAACTCAGAAATGGCAGGCATTTGAATATTAAAGAGATTGACCCCCAGGTATTCATTCAACCTGTGAACATCACCACCCTGGGTCAATACCCGGTCTTTCAATGACGGGTATGTGGCAACCGCATTTTCAGGTGTAATGTGGCGTGAAATTTCCATTACCCGGTGATCTTTAAGTTCCTCAGGGATAAACCCGAGAGTGGGTAACAAACCAAATGCTTTCCGGTTTACATGAGCGGGTATTAATAGGCCGTTCAGTTGTTTCACGATCCCGCAGGCGGATTGTAAGGATATGGTCGTCGAAGATATCAGCAATTTCTCTTCGCGCCGGATGAAATCACCGGTCTCATCGACAACAAATTGCTCTCCAAAAAAATCGGGACGGTTCGCAATCTCCGGTAAGGCAGCATCGACATGGGTTTGCATTTCCTGCGCCTGTTCAAGCGTATCAAAAAGGCAGAGGACATGAATATCCTCGCTGGTCTGCAATTCCATACCCGGAAAAACATGGATACCGGTCCCTTCGGCAGCCTTTATTACCGACTGGATGTTGGCGGTGGCATTATGATCAGTGATGCCCAGTAAATTGATTCCCCGCTCAAGCGCCTCCTGGATAATGAGCGGAGGGATCATTTCAACGTCAGCGCAGGGTGATAGAACTGTATGGATATGCAGTTCGGCGCGATAAATTTTTAAAGGACTCACGGATTGCGCAAACCCATCTCCCAGAGCTTCCCGATCACATGGAAGGTTGAATGAGGCGTGGACAGTAGCGTGACACCCTCATCATTTGCCTTCTGTATGGTGTTTTCATCAGGCATGGCTCCTTCGGTTATGATGACAGCCGTAATTTCCAACAAGGCGGCTACCGCAACGATATTTCCATGTGCCTGTAACGTGACCCATATTCCCTGTTTCGGCGCGCCAGCCATTACACAACTCAATAAATCGGAAGAGTATCCAAATGTAGGTTCAATCGATGAGAAATCCCGGGATTCAGTCAGCACTTGCAGGTTCAATTTGTCGATAATCTCTTGAATGTTCATTCTATCGTTTCTCCGCCGTATTTTGATTTTGTTCCCCTAATGATTCCATGCTTTCAAGACTGATCTTCATTTTCAATCGCGTACCTTTATCAACCACTGATTCCAATTTCATGCTGTCTACACAACGCGCAATATTGGCCAATCCCATTCCGGCTCCGAACCCCAATTCCCGAATTTCTTCATTGGCGGTGGAATAACCCGGACGCATGGCCTGCTCAATGTTCTCAATACCTGGTCCATCATCAGTGACGTCGATGGTTATCTGATGTGGTTCGATCTCGACCCGGATGATGCCGCCGTTGTTGGCATGGATGATCAGGTTAATCTCGGCTTCGTAAATGGCAATCGAACATCGCCGGGTAATCTGGGGGCTGGCGCCAAGACGTACCAGTGCCCGTTTTATATGGCTGGACGCGGTTCCCCCGTGCACAAAATCGCGCGGTTTGATGTTGTACCGCAGGATCAGGCTGGTGCGGTCAGATTCAATATCTTCAAAGAGGTGGGAGGCACGGTAACGCCGCATTTCCTCTTCCTGGGTCTTTGATTGCAGTACTTTCAGCAAACCCCGGGTGATATCGCCTTTGGTTATTATGCCGGTCAATTTACCGTCCATATCAATGACAGGCAGACGCCCGACACCCGTAGCCACAAAAACCTTCAAGGCTTCAACCACCAGGTCAATATCCCGTACTGTGTACGGATTTCGGGTCATGTATTTGGTCGTGGTTGAATCAAGGTCACCTTCGATCAGACAGTGGAAGATATCTTCCATGCTGATGACCCCCACCAGGATGTCGTCTTCCGTGACCGGCATACCTGAAATTCCGGTGTGCCGGAAAATTTCGACCACGTCTTTCATTTGCATATCGGGTGATGTCGTGCGGACATCGCGCGTCATCACTTCGTTGATCTTTAACTCGTACGCCAGTTCCTCTGTCCGGGTTATGCTTTCAGCCTGCTGGTCTGACATCACAACGGTTGAACGGGAAGAATTGGGATTCATATGCTATTTTCTATGAGACCACTTCACAGGAACAGTCTCCATCGGCAACCGAAGACTCAAAACTGACCAACCCGTTCTGATACAACCTTCCACATAGTTCAAACATGCCAAACGGGCTGGTGATCAGTGGAATTCTTTCCTGGTTTGCCAGTTCGATGGTTTCCTTTGGCGGCAATTTTCCCCGAACCAGCACAATGGCAGATACATCCGCCATTTGCGCGGTACGGACGACTTGCGGATTGCAGAGACCGGTCAATAAAACGGCTTCAGGCTGTATGGAAGCCAGAACATCGCTCATCAGATCGGCGCCACAGCCTCCTTTGATCTCCCGCGAAAGGTCGGCATCCGGATTGATCAAAGTACCATCAATTATTTTGATTAGTTCTTCTGCATTCATTCATGTCTCTTTTTTACTGCAATATTTCCCGTAATTGTACACAATATCTATGTACTAAGCTAGAAATTGTCCCACTAATTTGAGTAAACGGGTATTAATTTTCAATAAACAAATTTATCCCGATTATTGGTTTAAAATAGGACCATCTTTTTATTTGGAGATAACCATGAAAGCGTTAATTCAGCCGGTTAAAGGCACCCGAGATTTCTATCCTGAAGAAATGTCCGTCCGGACCTGGCTGTATGATCAGATCAAGCAAGTGAGCTCGTCCTTCGGTTACGAAGAGTATGAGGGACCCATCCTTGAGCGGTTGGAACTTTACGCTGCCAAAAGCGGTGAGGAACTGGTAAAGGAGCAGTCTTTTGTTTTCTCTGACCGCGGCGGTGACCAGATAACCCTGCGGCCTGAATTGACACCCACACTGGCCCGTATGATTGCCCAGAAACAGAATGAACTGGTACTTCCCGTCCGCTGGTGGTCTTACGGACCGTTCTGGCGCTATGAACGCCCTCAAAAGGGACGCACCCGCGAGTTTTTCCAGTGGAACATTGACATGTTGGGTGTAGATTCACCCGAAGCCGATGCCGAACTGGTGGCTGTGGCGGTGTATTTCTTCCAGAGTGTGGGCTTGACCAGTGATGAGGTGAAGATATTTATCAACAACCGGAGGCTGATGGATTCTGTCTTGAGCGATCTGGGGATCGCACCGGAAAACAAAAAGAGCGTATTTCGCATAATCGATAGACGGGACAAGCTGTCGCCAGCCGCGTGGAAAGAATACGCCCTGGAATCCGGACTGTCTGAAGAACAATTTGATCGATTATGTGGAATTCTGGAAGACCGAGATCTCTGGAAAAGGTCGGATGAATTGATCCGCTTTTTCGATGTGATGCAAGCCATGGGGCTGCGCGATTTTGTGGTATTCGATCCGCAGGTCATCCGCGGATTGGAATACTACACAGGTACCGTGTTTGAAGGACGGGATGCCGCCGGTGAAGGGCGCGCAGTTTTCGGCGGAGGCCGGTATGACAACCTGGTGGGTGATGTGGGTGGTAATCCATTGCCGGGCGTCGGGTTTGCCATGGGTGATGTGATGGTTACTCTGTTGCTGCAAAAGTACAACAAGATCAACGCGACGCATGGAAATGAAGAATCTGTCCTGGTCACGGTCTTTGATGCAGACTTGCTGCCAGCATCTTTTGCGCTGGCGGGTGAATTGCGGAAATCAGGTATCAAGGTGATAGCTTACCCGGAAGCCGTGAAATTGCCAAAACAATTAAAGTTTGCCGACCGTAGAGGGATCCGTTTCGCCGTTATTCAGGGTCCGGATGAAGCCGCTGCCGGTTCGGTAACTATTAAAGACCTTGCAAAACGGGAGCAGAAAACCGTAGCGATACATGCAGCCGTTGAAACTCTGCGAGGTATGATGGCCTGAAATGGCTTGCCTGTGCCATAGGGCTGTGATAAAATAGCGTTCGTTGATGGTGGCTGTAGCTCAATGGCAGAGCGTCGCACTGTGGATGCGAATGTTGTGGGTTCGAAACCCATCAGCCACCCCACCTGAGACATTCTGGACCCCGTATACGGGGTCCTTTTTTATTCTGCATCTCACGGGTATACACATATACTGTTTTAATCGCTGCGATTGGTTCTAAATTAAAGAGAGGAGATACGAAAGGATATTGTATAAATACCTTTTATTTCTGGATCAGGTTATCGAACGGATTATTGTCTGGATGCGTTCTGTATCCGTAATTTTACGATGATATTCATCCGGTAGGTATGTTTTACCCATGTTGACGGATAAATTTTTGAAAAGCATCGGACTCTCCACCGCCATACGGGCTGCAAAATGGACTTCGTTCACCCCGGTTTGAGCGGTGATAAGCGGAAGGTTGTGTTCATTTACGTTTCCGCCTGCCATTATTTTGATGCGTCCTTTTGCCTGGTCAACCAGAGCTTTAATGCAGGCGGCTCCTTCCAATGCTCCAGCTTTTTGTCCGGAGGTTAGTAAGCGGTCTACTCCGAGGCTTATCAAATCATCCAAAGATTGGACTGGATCCATGCACATGTCAAAAGCGCGATGGAATGTCACGGTAATGGGTCGTGCCAGTTCAATTAATTGTCCGGTACGCTGCCTGTCAATTTGGCCATCAGGAGTCAATAGTCCAAAAACAACGCCTTTAGCGCCGCTGTTTTTAGCCGCTTCAATATCAAGCTTCATCTCTTCCAATTCAAGATCACTGTATACAAAGTCCCCTCCGCGCGGGCGGATCATCACATTGACATCCAGGGAAACGGATTTACAGGCTAATTCGATCATACCCAGACTTGGGGTGGAGCCTCCTTCCACCAGGTTTTGGCATAATTCAACCCGCTGCGCTCCACCTTGCTGCGCCGCGATGGCTCCTTCAACCGAATCAATACACACTTCAAAAATCATTGTGGCTCCCATCCGCGAATATGTATTCGCAATCGTTTATTCCTGAGAAAAGGGTATTGATTTATTTTTATAACCTGCTATAGTTAACTATGTTAGTCCATTGGACTTACATAGTCAAGCCAATTATTCCCAAGATATTCATGAAATATATAAAAAGAAATCAGCAACAGACTCGGGCATACAACCGTCAACTGGTTCTGCAAATGATCTTTGATCAAAACGAAACCAGTCGGATTGATATCGCGCGTCAAACCGGGCTTACCCGGACCACAGTGTCTGATCTGGTATCCGAATTACTGGCAGAAGGTCTGGTGGAAGAGATTGGTCAGGGGCAATCCAAGGGCGGAAAACGTCCGACAATGCTGAAATTTATTGACAATCAACGTTGTTTAATCAGTGTTGACCTGGCTTCTCATGAGTTTAAGGGCGCGGTGGTCAACCTGCGCGGAAAGATCATTCAAAAAACATCTTTAAATGTAGGTGATAGTAACGGGGAAGACGCCCTCAAACTGGTATATGAACTGATCGACCGGCTGATCAAACAGGCTGATACACCCATTCTGGGTATCGGCATCGGTTCTCCGGGATTGATCAACCCGGTCAGCGGTACGATCGACTATGCAGTCAACCTGGACTGGCGTGATCTACCTCTTGCTGCATTGATCCGCGAGCGTTATAACCTGCCCGTGCATATAGCCAACAACAGTCAGGCAGCAGCCTTTGCGGAAAAAACCTTCGGCGCCCACCATGATCTCCCGAATTTGATTGTGATCAAGATCGGGCGTGGTATTGCTGCCAGCATTGTCATCAACGGGGAACCGTTCTATGGTGACGGACCATATACCGGTGAAATCGGGCACGTGGTGGTCAAAGAAAATGGTGACCTTTGCGCGTGCGGAAAACGGGGCTGCCTGGAGACCGTAGCCAGCAGCCGGTTCATATTAAAACGCGCTCAAAATCTGGCCCGCCAGAATCCCTCATCAAAACTAAATCAATTGGTTTCCGACCCAAGCGATATTACCCTAGATACAGTCCGCCAGGCCAGCTTGTCGGGTGATTCAGAAATAAACCAGTTGATCGACGAAGTTAGCACCTACCTGGGGATGGCGATCGCCAACCTGGTCTGTGGCATTAATATCAAACAGGTGATGATCGCAGGGATCATTACAGAACTGGGGGATGTACTGATCAATTCCCTGCAGCACCAATTAGCGCAGCATACACTGGCTTACCTTGCAAAAGAAATCCATGTTGAGATGAGCCAGCTGGGAAAAGATATCGTCATCCAGGGAATATCTGCATTGCTTATTCAACGCGAGTTGGGAATTTTCTAATTATTACTGTTGCAAAGGAAGGACATTGGTCTTATGAAGCTGATAGCTCCAGGACATTTACCACCTTTGGATCCAGATTTCCGGCCAGCCGTACTGGTAAACCGGAATTTTACACGCGAAGCTGTGGAATCAGGCAAGAGCACACCTCTGGTATTGGGCCTCGAAAGGATGGACGGCAATATCTCCCGATTTGAGACTGTTGTTTTCCGGAATGATCATCCCCGTTCCAGCGAGAATTTCGATTATGTCGAGCGGCTGGTTAAATCGTTGATCTGGTTGAAAGGCGCATGGCGGGTCTATGTCGGCGGGCCGTCCGAGATTGGTGATGCCATCCGCAAGTGCTATTCTGCTTCAGGAGCCAGAGCTTTTGATCAGCAATTCCTGGGTGAATTGATCTACGAAAAGAACTTTGAAGTCATTTCCTGCGCTCCAGACGAGGTCCCGGCCGAGAAAGAAAGCCAGTACGCCCTCGGACGTCACCTGGATGGCTGCCGGATTGGTTTCGATCTTGGTGCGTCGGATATTAAAGTCTCATCCGTTGTTGATGGTGAACCCGTCTTTAGCCAGGAGATCATCTGGGAGCCGGTCAAACAGACCGACCCGGCGTACCACCGGCATGAGATTCTGAATGCCTTGAAACTGGCCGCCTCAAAATTACCGCGAGTTGATGCCATCGGGGGTAGTTCTGCCGGTATCTTCATTCACAACCGTGTGCAAGTGGCGTCTCTTTTCCGGGGTATTCCGCGGGACAAGTTTGATCAGGTGAAGAACCTTTTCATTGAAATCCGCTCCTCATTCGGTGTTCCACTTGAGGTGATCAATGACGGCGAGGTTACCGCCCTGGCCGGTTCAATGTCGCTGGAAGAGAACGGTATCCTGGGAATCGCCCTGGGTTCCAGTGAAGCCGGTGGATTTGTCAATACTCAGGGCAATATCACGGATTGGTTGAATGAACTTGCCTTTTCGCCGGTGGATTTCAACCCCGAAGCGCCACTGGAAGAGTGGTCCGGTGACAGAGGGGTGGGCGCCTCGTATTTCTCACAACAATGCGTTTTCCGCCTGGCTACATCTGCGGGGATTGAAATCCCTGCCGAACTCACCAACGCAGACAAATTGAAGATCGCCCAGGAGAAATTGGAAGCCGGTCACCCCGGCGCCCGTAAGATATGGGAGAGCATCGGAACGTATATGGGCTACGGGATCGCCCACTACGCTGATTTCTACAACCTCCAGCATGTTCTTATCCTCGGACGTGTGACATCGGGAAGCGGCGGGCAGATCATATTGGATACCGCCAATGCTGTACTGAAAGATGAATTCCCGGAGTTAGCCAAAAGAATAAAGATACAGCTTCCTGACGAGAAAAGCCGCCGGGTAGGGCAGTCCATTGCCGCTGCCAGTCTGCCGGTGATCGCATGAACGGCATCGAAACGTATTATTCCTCCATAATGGCACTGGAAAAACGCGTTCTTGAGAGGCAAACCGCTGAACTTGAACGCATTGCCAGAGCGATGGCCGATACGATTACACAGGACAAGCGCATCTTTATATTCGGGACCGGCCATTCCCACATGCTGATTGAAGAAGCCTTCTGCCGCGCCGGTGGATTGGCGTGTGTCGTTCCCATATTTTCAACCGCGTTAATGCTGCATGAGCACCCATTTCTAGGTAGTTTAATCGAACGAAACGCAGGATTGGCGCCAGTGTTATTGGATCATTACCACCCACAACCGGGTGAGATGATATTGATCTATTCCAATAGCGGGGTTAATACTTTACCGGTAGAAATGGCGCTGGTTGCCAGAGAAAAAGGTTTGCAGGTGGTGTCCATCTGCTCCAAAGATTACGCGCGGGTAGCTCCATTATCCGCCATTGGGAAACGTCTATATGAGGTGTCCGATTTTGAATTGGATAACGGCGGTGTGCCCGGTGATGCCATAGTGCCGGTGGAAGGAACCGAGTGGAAGGTTTCTGCCAGTTCAACCATTATTAACGCAATGCTATGGAACTGCCTGCTGACCGAAACAGTATTCCTCCTTCAAGAACGTGACGTGGAACTGCCAATAATTGTCAGCCTTAACATGAAAGGCGGGGCAGAGCATAACCAGAAGGTCTTCGAAAAGTGGCAAAAGGTCAATCCACATCTATGAATTATTCTATTGGCGCCCTGATAGCGTCGACGGATACCCAGTAGTAATACCTTCCAGTACCTCTGATACAGGCTACCTGGAGTTGTATTTTTCCAAAAAAATTGTATTAATTAAAAAGGAGGTAAAACGTAAGATAATATTTTTCTGGGAAAGTGTCAGCAAGTAAAAATCGTACGTCTGTAATCCAACCCAAAAAGAATAAGGATGAGAAAAAATGCGTAAATTTACATTGCTAATCTGTACCCTGGTTTTATTATCCATGCTGTTGACTGCCTTCGTGCCTGCTGCCACAACAGCGCAACCTGCCTCTGCCGACAAAGTGACCATCACCATCGAGAGCTGGCGGAATGATGATATTAAGATCTGGCAGGATACCATCATCCCCGCATTTGAGAAAAAATATCCCGACATCCATGTAGAATTCATGCCGACAGCGCCGGCTGAATACAATGGTGTCCTGGATACCAAATTGCAGGGTGGAACCGCTGGCGATCTGATCACCTGCCGTCCCTTCGATGCTTCATTGAAATTGTTCGAGAAGGGCTACCTGGCTCCCTTAACTGACCTGAAAGGTATGGAAAACTTCAGCGATGTAGCCAAGAGCGCCTGGATCACCGATGATGGCAAAACCCCGTTCTGCGTGCCGATGGCGTCCGTCATCCATGGTTTCTTCTATAACAAAGATGCATTCGATGCACTTAAACTGACCCCACCGACCACTGAAGAAGAATTCTATAAAGTTCTCGAAGCGATCAAAAAAGATGGAACCTACGTACCATTAGCCATGGGTACAGCTGACCTGTGGGAAGCTGCCACCATGGGCTTCCAGAACATCGGTCCCAATTACTGGAAGGGCGAGGAAGGCCGCCTGGCTTTGATCAATGGTACGGCCAAATTTACAGATGCGCCCTATGTGGATACCTTCAAGGAATTGGCTGCCTGGAAACCCTACCTGGCGGATGGTTTTGAAGCCGTCAAATATCCGGATGCCCAGAGCCTCTTCACCCTGGGAAAAGCCGCCATCTATCCGACCGGTTCATGGGAAATTTCTGTTTTTGAACCTGCAGCCAATTTTAAGCTGGGTGTCTTCAAACCCCCGGTAGCAAAAGCCGGCGATCCGTGCTACATCAGCGACCACACTGATATCGCCATGGGCATGAACCCGAAGAGCAAGAACCCTGAAGCCACCAAAAAATTCCTGGAATGGATGACCACCCCGGAATTCGCGGAACTCTACAGCAATGCTCTGCCCGGTTTCTTCACCCTTTCCAATTCCGATATCACCCTCAAAGATCCTCTGGCCGAGGAATTCATGAGCTGGCGCGGTGAGTGCAAGTCCACCATCCGCAATTCATACCAGATTCTGTCCCGTGGTGAACCCAACCTCGAGAATGAATTGTGGCGTGTTTCTGCGGCCGTTATCAATGGAACTTTGACCCCTGAAAATGCGGCCAAAGAAATCCAGGACGGTCTCGATAAATGGTACAAACCCGCCAAATAGATCAGTATTACTGTTAGTAATTGGTTCTTTCCGGCGTATCCTGCCGGAAAGAACCAAATTTTATGTTCGAATTGAGGCAAGAAGACTATGGATCAAAAACCCTACCATAAGCCTTTCCCCTATCATATTTTTGTATTTCTCGCTCCGGCGGTCATCATCTATTCCGTTTTCATGGTTTATCCTCTGATCGACTCCGTCCGTTTGAGCTTTTATGCATCCACAGATTCCGGACAGGAGATTTTCGTCGGGTTTGAAAATTTCATCAGGCTGCTCACGGATTCAATTTATTCTGTCCGTTTTTGGAGTGCGCTTAAAAATAACATCGTCTTCTTTATTATCAATATGCTTGTACAAAATCCACTGGGATTGCTGCTGGCATCACTGCTGGTCTCTCGCGGCTTTGGAAAGAAGTTCTATCGCACCGTTTTGTTCCTGCCGACCGTGCTTTCGGTCGTGATTATCGGTTTCATCTGGAACCTGATCTTAAACCCGTTATGGGGGGTCACGTCCGGCATGATGAAGGCGGTTGGACTGGGGGCTTTATATGGCCCCTGGTTGGGACTCGAAAAAACCGCCCTGACCACCGTATCATTGATCTCTGTCTGGCAGTTCATTGGCATCCCTATGATCCTTTTTTACACCGCCTTGATCGCCATTCCCGATGAGCTGATCGAAGCCGCCCGTGTTGACGGCGCGAACGGC
>CAYRHB010000037.1:0-5808 GCA_964424035.1 uncultured Leptolinea sp. | reverse complement strand
TTCCGCTCATCCTGCCTACTGTAGGTGTGGTGACCATTCTGACGTATGTGGGTAACTTCAATGCCTTCGACCTGATCTATACCATGAAAGGCGCGCTGGCAGGCCCCAATTTCTCAACCGATATCATGGGTACATTGTTCTACCGGACTTTCTTTGGCCAGCAGCTTCAACTGGGAAATCCGACCATGGGTGCCACCGTTGCAACCATGATGTTCCTGATCATACTGACCGGTGTTCTGCTCTATACCTTCCTGTGGCAGCGCCGGGTGACTTCCTATGAATTGTGAGGCAACAGACCAATGAATAAAAAACGATCTTCAAGTTTCTGGTCCAGGCTGTCGATTGATGTCGTTGCCCCGCAGGTGATCCTCTTTCTGTATACCCTCGTGGCTCTCTTCCCAATCTTTATGATCATCATTAATTCATTCAAAACCAGGGATGCCATCTTCCGGGCTCCGTTCCTGCTGCCAACGGCGGAAACATTCAGCCTGATCGGGTACGATACTGTATTTTCACGGGCTAATTTTGGTATTTATTTCGTCAACAGCTTCCTTGTTACCGGCCTTTCCCTGGTCTTAGCCTTGTTTATTGGGTCAATGGCCGCGTTTGCCTTATCGGAGTATGACTTTAAAGGGAACGCATTACTTGGCCTGTACCTTTCCTTCGGGATCATGATCCCCATTCGACTGGGAACGGTCAGCATCTTGCGGCTGATGGTTTCATTGAACCTGGTGAACACGCTTGTGGGACTTATTCTGATATACATAGCCCAGGCTCTGCCGATGACGGTTTTCATCCTGACCCAGTTCATGCGGCAGGTTCCCGGCGAACTGAAGGCAGCTGCGCGCATTGACGGCGCCAGCGAATATCGAATTTACTGGCTGGTGCTGCCCCTGGTTCGCCCGGCGCTTGGCGCGATCGGCATATTTACCATGATCCCCATCTGGAATGACCTGTGGTTCCCGCTGATCGTGGCTCCCAGTTCGAAAACGGCCACCATCACCCTGGGTGTACAGCAGTTCCTGGGGCAATATGTGAGCGACTGGAATGCCGTTCTCTCATCGCTGACCCTTGCCATGGTGCCCATACTACTGATCTACATCCTGTTCTCGAAACAGATGATCAGTTCCGTCACGGCTGGTGCCCTTAAATAGTAGTCCCCAACGGCACGATTCTTTCGTATATGTTTTTTGATCCATAGAAGGATAAACGTATGAAAATTGGAATTGCAGGGACCGGTTTTATGGGATCGACCCACGCGGCTGCCTGGAAGGAAACAAACGCGAACATCGCCGGATTTCTGGCCGAAACACCACAGGAAGCCCATGCGCTCGCCAACCAGTATGGCGTCAAGACGTATACAGACTATGCCTCCATGTTGAAAGATGTGGATGTCGTCGATATCTGCACCCCGACCCATCTTCACTGTGATATGGTATTGGAAGCTGCCGCGGCTGGAAAGCAGATCATCTGCGAAAAGCCGCTGGCCTTATCGATCGAAGAAGGTCAGAAAATGATCTCCGCCTGTAAAAATGCGGGAGTCAATCTATTCGTAGCCCACGTCGTCCGCTACTTTCCAGAATATGCCCTGGCAAAACAGATTGTCGACAGCGGTCAAATTGGAAAGGTTGGGGTCATCCGATTAAGCCGGGGAAGTTACCGTCCCAAAAAAGCGGTGGGAAACTGGTTCCTTGATGAAAGCAAATCCGGCGGCATTTTGATGGACCTTATGGTGCACGATCTGGATTACGCCCGATGGATTGCCGGAGATGTGGAAAGCGTCTTTGCCCAAAAAATCTCCAGAGGATTCAAAGACGCACCCGTTGATTTTGGTCTGGTGATCCTTAAACACCGCAATAGCGCGCTCAGCCATATTTCAGGTGCCTGGGCCTATCCGCCTCCCACATTCCGTACCGGTTTTGAGATATCCGGTGAAGGGGGCATGCTCGGCTTTGATTCTGATGACACCTCGCCCATCCGCTACCTGATCCAGAAAGCTGACAGCGGATCACCGGATGTGGGATTACCCTCCAGCCCGGTCAGTGAAAGCCCGTACACCAGTGAAATCAATGAGTTCTACGCCGCCCTGACTGAAGGCCGGTCCGCGCGGGTTAGTGCCGAAGACGGTCTGGCTGCGGTACAGATCGTCCTGGCGGCCATGGAATCGGTAAAGACGGGAAAGGCTGTTACCCTAACCCCTCTCGCGGAGGCGCAGAAATGAAAATCGGGATACTGAGTTTTGCGCATCATCATGCCGAAGGTTATATCCAGAGTCTGAAGCAAATGCCCGGTGTTGAAGTGATAGGGATCGCCGATCAGGATGCAACCCGCGCCAGTCATTTTGCCAGCAGCGCCGGTGTTCCCCTGTTTAAAAGCTATGAAAACCTGTTGGAGGCCAGACCGGACGGGGTGATCGTAACCTCTGAAAACAATCACCACCGTGAACTGGTCGAAGCCGCCGCGTCGTATAAAATTCACGTTTTGTGCGAAAAACCCATCGCCACCACGCTTGAAGACGGAAGGGCGATGCTGGATACCTGTGAGAAAGCCGGAGTTATTCTGATGACGGCTTTCCCCATGCGCTTCAGTCCGCCGGTGATGGAAGTCAAGAATAAATTGGATGCCGGTGACTTTGGCAGGGTATTCTGTTTCAACAGCACCAACCAGGGCGAACTGCCCAGGAAGTACCGTGACTGGTTTGTGGATAAGAAACTGGCAGGGGGCGGCGCCCTTATGGATCATACTGTTCACATGGCAGATATCCTGCGCTGGTACCTGCAGAGTGAAGCCGTGGAAGTATACGCGTGCGCCAACCAGATATTCTATAAGAACGATGTGCCCGCCGATATTGAAACGGGCGGGTTGATCCATATCACTTTCGCGAATGGTGTATTTGCCACCATCGATTGCAGCTGGTGCCGGCCGGAGAACTGGCCCACCTGGGGCGGGCTGACCTTTGAAATGGTGACTGAGCGCGGCGCCGTGATTGTGGATGCCTTCAAACAAAATTTGAACATGTACCACAGGGAATCCGCGCATCCCGTCTGGAGATTCTGGGGATCGGATCCCAATTTTGGTATGATACAGGAATTCGTTGCCGCCATCCGCCAGAACCGCTTGCCCAGTGTAACCGGTCTGGATGGCTACCGGGCTGTTGAAATTGCCCTGTCGGCATATCAATCTGTTCAGACGGGGCAACCCGTAAAAATACAGGTAGAAAAATGACCAAACCATTCACCAAAGTTTTAATCCATAACGCCCATATCTATGGGCCATCACGTGACTGGCACCCCGGATGGCTGCTGATCAGCGCTGGAAAGATCAGCCTGATCGGGTCAGGGACTCCACCCGAGTTTCCCCGTGAAGCCGTGGATAGAAGGATCGATGCGGAGGGCAGGATCCTCCTGCCCGGCTTCATTGACGTGCACGCTCACGGCGGCATGGGGCACGAAGCCATGGATGCCTCTGTTGACGGCATTCGGAGTATGGCGGAGTTTTACGCGCAGCACGGGGTTACCGCCTTCCTTCCCACCACCTGGGCTGCAACCGGTGAAGCGATCGGACGCGTTATCGATACGGTTGCCGGTATGATGGGGCCGGTGGCGAACGGTGCCACCATTCTGGGTGTGCATCTGGAAGGCCCGTATATTAACCCCAAACACAGCGGAGCCCAGGATGTTAACCTGGTGCGTCCCGCCGATCGCAAGGAGGCCCGGAAATTCCTCGATAGCGGCATCGTCCGCCTGATCACCCTGGCGCCCGAGTTTCCGGAAAATGAATGGCTGATCGCAGAATGCGTCCAACGTGGCATTACGGTATCGCTGGGGCACACATCCGCCACCTATGACCAGGTGAAGAAAGCCGTTCAATTGGGCGTGACCCACGATACGCATACGTATAATGCCATGGTCGGTTTAAATCACCGTGAACCCGGCACAGTGGGGGGCGTTATGACCAGCCCTGAAATCCTTTGCGAGTTGATCTGCGATAACATCCATGTGCATCCCGCGGCGCAGAAGATATTGATCACAGCAAAATCACCGGCCGGAGTTATTCTGGTCACAGATTGCACCCGCGGCGCCGGTATGCCGGAAGGCGATTACCCGATTGACAACCGGACGATTACCATCAAGGATGGGGTCGCCCGTCTGCCGGACGGCACAATTGCCGGCAGCATTTTAACCATGGAACGCGCTCTAATAAATGCCATGGACGCCAGTGGATTGACTCTCAGAGAAGCCTGGCCGATGTCCAGCCTGAATGCCGCCCGGAATATCGGTGTTTCTTCACAAAAAGGCAGTATCGAGGTCGGGAAAGACGCGGATCTGGTACTTCTGAATGAAGAGTTGGACGCGCAAATGACAATTGCTGAAGGCACAGTTGTTTTTGAGAAATGATCCGTTTCAAAAAACAGAAAATCTCCTTCCGGAATTGGGAGGAGATTTTTGTTTGTCCTGAAAATCAACGATTGGCGAAACTATGCCCACATAACCCATACACCGTATCACCCGCGCCGCTCGAGCTGACTACGTTGCCATATGGGTCGTAGTTTCTGGCCAACGCCAGGCTGGCAGAGCTGTCCGTCATCTGGCGCATGGAACCCAACGCGTCGGGCAGGAAGTAGCCGGTCTGCGTTTCGGCGATCTGGGAAATGCAGGTGGCCTGCCCTGAGCCTGTCGAAGGGGCGTACAGGTAGGTATTCGTTCCATCTTGCAGCACCTGAGTCAGGCCGGCGTTGATATCCAGCGTGTAATTTGTGGCCGTCCCGTCGATGATTAAACAAAACGCTACTGTTTATTCAACCAAAACAATACTTCTCCTCCTTTTTCACCATCCAAAAGAATTGGAGGATTTCCATCAGCCATGTTTTGGATAAATATACCATCTGATCCTAAAAGATTTGGGATTACGGCTGAATATGCAATCCAGTTTTTTATTGGAGATAGGGAAATTGCATCTACTTGAACCTTTAAGTCAGATAGTTTATTTGAAGATAATAAATCGCCTGTATCCGGATCGTAAAAACCAATCATGGTTTGATCAAGTTTAGTGGAATCCACAATAGCAAGCTTATTATCTTGAGTCCAGTCAGATAATCCTTCTATGGGAAATTTTCTAGGTATAGGTTTGCAAATCGGAGTTTCCGAACAATCATGAAGATCAATAATAAATGGTCCGTGACTGGATGAATCACGAGCATCAAAGAGTTTATATTGGTCAAAACCAATATATCTTCCATTTATTGACCAAGTTATTTTGTCGATTTTTATGTTGTTTTCATTATCAATTATTATTGTTTTCTGTATGGAAGGATCTGTTTCTACCTTTTCAAGGAGTAGAATTCGATTATCATGACACGTTATAGCCAGTTCATTGTTTGTACTACCCCATGCGGGTATTGATGCAACTGGATTGCAACCCTTGATCGAAATTTCTTTTTCATTAATTGTGTCACTATACAAATCTCGAACGAGCAATATAGCTTTACCAGGTTCAAGGAGAAGGGTTTCAGTAAATTTTTTGCCATCTGGTGAAATCTTTATAGATGACCCATGTTTTACATTTTCTAAAAATACCTTTGATTCGTCTTTGTCAGTTTGTCAACATCCCAAAATTAGTACCAATTGAAAGTAGAAACTCAGGCATGAATTGATGCATATTGGTACGGTGATAAGCCCTGCAATGACTCATGGGGCCTTACGACATTGTATTCTTCCAACCATTGTTCTGAAATTTCTCTTACCTCACTCAAAGAATTGAATAAATAGGCATCCAGAATATCTTCCCGGTAAGTCCGGTTGAAACGTT
>CAYRHB010000036.1:18581-28664 GCA_964424035.1 uncultured Leptolinea sp. | reverse complement strand
TCGCAGCCGCCCTCATTTCTGCCCGTATCCTTGGATATTCTTTTCGGGAAGCTCTGCATGTATATGGTTCCACTCTGAAGCAGGTTCGGTATTCATTATTGACCATTATGGCCATGCTATCGCTGGGCTACGTAACCCGATATTCCGGTTTGGATGCCTCACTTGGATTGACATTCGCGCGGACCGGCTGGTTATATCCGTTCTTTGGTACCCTGCTGGGGTGGCTGGGTGTGGCGTTGACCGGATCTGATACATCGTCGAACGTGCTGTTTGGAAGTCTCCAAAAACTGACCGCCAATCAAGTGGGTGTCAACCCGGTACTGATGGCTGCCGCCAATAGTTCAGGTGGCGTCATGGGGAAAATGATTGACGCGCAGAGTATCGTGGTTGCCAGCACGGCTACCCGATGGTACGGCCATGAAGGTGACATTCTGCGTTATGTGTTCTTCCATAGTATTGCGCTGGCAGTACTTGTCGGATTAATAGTCATGGCCATGGCGTACGTTCCCTGGTTGGCCGCTTTGCTGCCTTCGGGTTGATAATGCCAGTACATAGAATACGCCTGGAAATTAAAGGTAGTCCGTTACACAAGTTTCTGTAATAATCACCCGAAAATCACCCGGTTGAACCATTATTACCTTACGGGAAATGAGTAAAATTCCACGGATATCCGTATGGACCGGTTTTATGCGACTCTAACCGGATATTTTCAAATACCAACCTGTTGAGGTTCGATTGTCCAAAAAATCACGTTCCATCATTGAAGCTGTCATTGCCGTGGTCATCTGGGGTGCCACTTTTGTTGCCACCAAGATAGCTTTACGGGATATTCAACCGGAAACGGTTGTATTTCTGCGGTTTGCCATGGGTGTGATCATCCTGGCAGCCGGTGTCCGGTTACGGAAACAATGGCAACCGGTTTCACTGAAGGATGGATTATCCCTAGCCGGGTTGGGTTTCGTGGGTATCAGTTTTCACCAGTGGCTGCAATCCACGGGAATGTTGACATCGGCAGCCTCAACCACAGCCTGGATCGTAACCACATCCCCGGTGTTTATTGTCATCCTGGGCTGGATCGTCTTAAAGGAAAAAGCCGGCTGGCTGCAAATCACCGGGACGATCCTGGCGGCGATCGGAGTGATTCTGGTCGTATCACGGGGTGATATTCAATTATCCGGTATCGGGCGGATAGGGGCCTGGGGAGATCTGTTGATCCTGATCAGTGCTGCCAACTGGGCGGTTTTCTCTGTGCTGTCCCGGCGCATGTTAAAAAGGATGCCCGCGTCCCTGATGATGTTCTATGTCATGCTTTTTGGGTTTTGTTTTTCCGGACTGTTCTTCCTGATAAAAACCGGCCCCGGTGATATTAAAAGCCTGACAGGCAACGGATGGATGGCAATTATGGTCCTTGGGATCCTGGGTTCCGGCCTGGCTTATATCGCCTGGTATGACGCCCTGCAAAATCTGACGGCGGCAGAATCCGGTGTATTCCTTTATATAGAACCACTGGTCACCATGGTGGTTTCCCTTGCAGTGCTGGGTGAACCGGTCACCTGGGCATCGATTCTGGGCGGGGCAACCATCATCTTCGGAGTCTGGTTGGTGAATCGCAAACCAACGGCTGTGACTTAGGCGCCCTTGTTCCAGGAGCCGATCTCGATCAGATTGCCCTCCGGGTCCATGATCATCGAAGACCGCATACCCCAGGGTTCGTCACGCGGAGGATATACCTCCCGCCCGCCGGAGGCGATCACCCTGGCATACTCGCGGTCCACATCGGCAGATGCGGGCAGATCAATGGCCAGTTCAAAGGTCCCGTTGATACCGGTTGTGAAATTTGGCTTTTTACCCATCAGTCCGGGTAGTTGCTTGCGTTCATACATGGCAAAACGGACGCCGTCATTCTTGAATTCGGCGTATGGTCCCTGCCCGTCCCAATCGATGGCAAACCCCAGCACATCCCGATAGAAAGCCACCATTTTTGGAAGAT
Source organism: uncultured Leptolinea sp. (assembly GCA_964424035.1). Classification (GTDB taxonomy): domain Bacteria; phylum Chloroflexota; class Anaerolineae; order Anaerolineales; family Anaerolineaceae; genus Leptolinea. Next base: position 26,674 of record CAYRHB010000036.1, on the reverse strand, counting down.
CTTCAGGAAATAATCCGATCATATCGATTCGCGTTGGCATTTTTCCCTCACTATTCCCCATTTTTTTGTGATCGTTTGATCAAATAGTACAACTGCAATAACCGCAATTCATTGAAATCAACGGTTCCACCAAGCTTTTTATGGACCGGACTCAGAACGTCGGCTCCCATCCTGTCAAAATGCTTTAGAACCTGCCTGCGTACGGCAGGAGAAACTCGGGAATACGCAAGAAACCGGTCAGGATCTGCAATCGTCCGGTTTTCTTTTACATATTTCACGAAATATCCAAAAATGGTTTGTACTTGTATGCCATGTTCAGTGCAAAGGTCATCAAGGCTTTTTCCACCAATAAATTCCTCGGTAAGTTCAACATATCTCGGTTTCCCTGAAGAGTTGGATGATATAGATTTTGCCCGGCTGCCTGATGGTTTGAGGATTTCTTTTAGACCATGTTCGCGACTAAATGAGGTGATCGCTTCAATGAATGTTTTTCCGAAGCGTGCCAGTTTTTCAGACCCGACACCGTGTATCTGTTTCATTGCCTGTGCAGTCTGTGGATGGTAGGCAGACATCTCCACCAGAGTGCGGTCCGGAAAGATGGCATATGGCGCGATCTGTTCCCGGTCTGCGATGGCTTTTCGCAGCTTCCGCAAAACCTCGTAAAGCTGGTTGTCAACCTCGGGCCTGCGCTCTTTTTTAACGGGTTTCCCGGATGGATGGTTTGACGGTGAGGTTTGACCTGTATTGAAAAGAAATGGTTGGGGCCGGGGTTTGACGACTGTGATCGTCCGGCGGGTTTGGAGAGTTTCCAACGCGGCAGGAGTCAATTTTAAAGAATTATACAGGCCTGACTTTTCGATCAGATTCAATGATTGCAACTGGTCAGCCAGTGTAAGCCACTCTTTCTTTGACCAGTCTTTTCCTATCCCGAATGTAGTCAGGTTTTGATGTTTATGTTGAAGAATTTTTTCTGTTGTCTGACCGGTCAGAATATCCGAAATATGCGCTGCCCCGAAGATCTCTCCGCTGCGTTTCATGCAGGACATGAATTTTTGAGCCGGTATGGTGATGTCCATCACTTTTTCCTGCGAAGCCAGGCACCAATCGCACATTCCACAGGATGGTTCACTGTAAGTCTCGCCAAAGTAGGCCAGCAGCGGTTTCCGGCGGCATCCCCGTGATTCTACATACTTCAACAAGGCATCAAATTGCTCTTCGGCAGCCTCGCGCTCCCTGCCGATTTTGCTGCTGAGGATGTACCGGATCTTGTTTTTGTCGCCATGACTGAACAATAAGCGGCAAACCGACTTCTGCCCGTCGCGGCCGGCACGCCCGATCTCCTGGTAATAGCCTTCCAGACTTTTGGGCAGGTCGTAGTGTAAAACAAAGCGCACATCCGGTTTGTTTATGCCCATGCCAAATGCAACTGTGGCCACAATGATATTGGCGTCATCACGGATGAAGGCTTCCTGGTTTCTACGGCGTTCATCATCGGAAAGACCGGCATGATAGGGCAGGGCTAAAAAGTGGCGACGTTTTAATTTGGCTGCCAGTATGTCAACCTGTTTTCGCGAGAAGCAATAAATGATTCCCGCTCTTCCCGGAAACTGGTTGATCATTTCGACGGCCTGTTCTTCCGCCCGATCCTTTGGGATTACTTCAATCACCAGATTCTTGCGGTCAAAACTGGAGATGAACTCATTGGGATCCTCAAAACCCAGGGATTTCTTGATATCCTTCCGAACCCGGTGGGTGGCGGTTGCCGTGAGAGCCAGGCAGGTTACTCCGGGTAATTCACGCCGGACTTTAATGATCTCCCGGTATTCAGGCCGGAAATCATGCCCCCATTCTGAAATGCAATGAGCTTCATCGATCACCAGCAAATCAACCCGTATGTCTTTCAACAGATCGGAAACCTTGCCGGTCAACAGTGTTTCAGGAGCCATGTAGATGAGACGTATCTTGCCGTTCCGTATCTGCCCGGTATTATGAAAATACTCTCGCGCGGCAAGCGAGCTATTTAATGTGACGGCCGGAATCCCGAGCTGGCGCAGTTGGTCGATCTGGTCTTTCATCAGGGCTATCAGGGGAGAAACAACAATGGTCACTCCGGGAAGAATCAGAGCCGGGATCTGGTAGCACAGGGATTTGCCTCCGCCGGTCGGCATGACGGCCAGGGTGTCACGGTGTTCAAGTATGTTGAGAATAACCTCCTTTTGGCCGGGAAGGAAGTCGTCATATCCAAAGGTGTTTTTTAATATGGAATGGGGAGAAGTGGTCATAAGAAAAGTGGCAGAGGTTTCCCACTGCCACTTATCGTACCATAGAATAGAGGTTCTATGTTGGATGTTCTAATTCATCATTGGAAGAGTATTAAGGCTTTCCCAACCACGATCCACATGGCATATAAGAGGGGAAGTCCGACGGCGGACCAGGCGAGAAAAATGAAAACCGGATGGGAAACATCTGCGGTGATGGTCTTTCCGTTTGATCTGGTAGCTTCTTCATTCTTTACAGACCTGTCATGAGCCAATTTCCGTTCTTTTTCCAGTTCGTCATCGCTCATAAAATGTTTATCGTTTAATGGCCGAACGAGAAGATTGCAGATGAGCCCAACCACCAGTAGACCAGCGAGAATATACATGGTCACATTGTAGACCTGGTCGGTGGGAACTCCCCTGCTCAATTGGAATTCCCGGATGTAATTTATCAGGACGGGTCCCAGGATGCCGGCTGTAGCCCATGCTGTTAACAGCCTTCCATGGATCGCACCAACCATCTGTGTTCCGAACATGTCGGCCAGATAGGCTGGAATTGTGGCAAAGCTTCCACCATACATGGAAAGGATGATGCAGAAGAAGGCTACAAATACTGCCAGATTCCCAGTATTGCTCAGGGTGGGAATGGAGGCATATAGTACGATCCCCAGTAGAAAGAATACGGTATATGTTTGTTTGCGGCCGATATAGTCCGATAATGATGCCCAGAAAAATCGTCCACCGATATTGAAAAGGGAGAGCAATCCGGTAAATCCGGCGGCCACTGTGGCAATCTGGACCTTCTGCCCGGCGGTCAATTCGTTAAATCCCGCTGTGATACCGATCAGACGTCCCCCGAAGACTTCCTGCAGCAATGGAGATGCCATGCCCAGAATACCGATTCCAGCTGACACGTTCAGACAAAGCACAGCCCAGATCAACCAGAATTGGGGGATCTTCCAGATGTTTCTAGCGTGTACGTGACGGGTGGTGATCATGACATTGTTTTCTGCATTCACCGGTGGATTCCAACCTTTGGGTTTCCACCCAAGTGGAGGAACCCGATAGCCAAACGCACCAGCCATCATGAACAGGAAATAGACACCAGCCAGAACGAGAAAAGCCTGCCAGACACCCACACCATCCGATGAAGCAAAATGATTGATCAAGAAATCCGCAAACGGGGCTCCCACCATGGCGCCGCCGCCAAAGCCCATGATAGCCATCCCGGTTGCCATTCCACGACGGTCGGGGAACCATTTAATCAGGGTGGATACCGGCGATATATATCCCAAGCCCAGACCGATCCCACCGATGACCCCTGAGCCCAGCCAGAGCATCCATATCTGATGAAGATAGACACCGATGGCTGAGATCACCAGACCACCAGACCAGCATAAAGCACTTACAAACCCGGCTTTTCGAGGACCGGCGTGTTCCAACCAGGAACCCCAGATAGCCGCGGATGAACCCAGAAACACAAAAAAGAGGGTGAACATCCACCCCAGCATGGAGATGGGCCAATCACAGGATGTGGTCGTGATTTTCGCGAAAAAGTTCATATCAGCAGGGCAGACCACCGGCGCGGTTATTCCAATGGCTTTGGATAATGGCAGCCAGAAAACAGAGAAACCGTAGGCCATCCCGATACACAGATGGATGGCCAGAGCGGATGGAGGGACAAACCATCGATTAAACTGAGGTCCTGCAATCGTATGTTCTTTATCAAGAAAATCAAATTTCAACATATGCTTATCTCCTGATCGTTAGAAACGGTTGGCCGGGCGGGGTATGGAAGCATAATCACAGGTGCGTTTGTCTCTATGGCAACGGACGCGAAACATCTGCGGGAATAACTGCCCTGGTAAGGCAGAATGCTCATTCGTCAGAATTATGAAGAAAACGGTTAAAGTTCAACCGATAAATCGGTCACCCACTGATGGGCTTGATTTTACACCAGATGAAGTCCCAGTTTGCAGGCTTTGCTGGATCCTTCTTTTCTGAGATCTTTTCCAATAAGGACTCTTTCCAGGTTTGCCGGCAGGTTCTTGATACGCCGGCCTGTGGCGTGGAAAATGGCATTAACGATGGCCGGTGCTGCCGGGACCATGCCCGGTTCCGCAATATTTTTTGCTCCGAATGGACCATCCGCAAAGGGTTTCTCGACGAATTCAGCCTTGATATCCGGCACATCCAGGGCTGTGGGGATCAGGTATTCATCGAAATTGGTGGTTTGAATATAACCCTGGTCGTAATCCACTCGTTCCATCAAGGCATACCCCAGACCCTGGGTTATGCCGCCGTAAACCTGTCCCAGAATGCCCTGTGGAAATATCACTGTTCCAGTGTTGTGTACTGCCCAGAAATTGGTGACTTCCACCTTGCCCGTACCGGTATCCACCTGAACTTCGGCCACCTGGGCGCCAAAATGGTAGGCGAAATATGGTTTGCCGCTGCCGCTCTCGAATGACCAGTGATTTTCGGGGGCGTTCCAACGTCCGACTGTTGATAGAACCATTCCCATTTTCCGGGCATGCTCCACCACCTGGTCGAAGCCAACCGGTTCTTCATCCGGTCCTATATACAATTCACCATTGCGGTGGATGCTTTCGATCGGGCATTGAAGCAGGTCCGCCGCTGCTGTGAGCAGAAGCGTATCCATTCGCATGGCTGTTGCGCGTGTTGCGTTGCCGCCGAGTACGGTGGCCCGGGAGGCTACGGTCGGACCACTGTTCATGGCTGTGTCAGTATCCGGACGCAACATTTTAATGCGATCCGGATGGATCCCCAGGGTTTCGGCGGCGATCAGGGTAAATGTGGTACGGGACCCGTTCCCATAATCGGTTAATCCGGATGTGAGGGTCAGGGTATTATCCTCGTTGACCCGCAGGGTGCCAACAGCAAAATCTTTACCTTCCGCTCCCAGTGACATTCCGTGGAACAGCGCGGATACACCGATACCATGTCGATATTCGCCTGGTTGATCTGGTTTCGCATGCTCCCGGTCGTATAGTTTTCGCTTATTATCCCAGTCAGAGATACAGCGAACCTGTTCCAAACAATCAACCAGAGCGACATCATCGCCCAGTTTCTGACCGTGTGGAGTGGTGTCACCGGCGCGCAGACAGTTCTTCAGGCGAAAATCAATGGGATCCATTTTCAGCCGGCTGGCCATATCATCAACCGCCATTTCCACCGCGTAGCATACTTCTGTGTTGCCAAAGCCGCGAAACGCGCCGGCGAAACCATTATTTGTGTACACTACGTCAGTGTCCACGTGGCAGGCTTCATACCTGTATGGTCCCATGGCATGGATGGTCGAACGCCAGGCTGTGAACGGTGTGATGGCGGAATAACCGCCGCTATCCACGACCCCGTGGAATTTGCAGGCTTTCAGGTTGCCATCTTTGTCGGCTCCGATTTTGTATTTCATTACCATGGCATCACGTTTATAGGAAGCGATCAACGACTCTTCGCGGGAAAGCACCATTTTGACGGGGCGTCCGGCTACCAGACCCAGTTTGGCAACCTGGGCGATGGTCAGGTACATCGTATCCTCATTAACGCCGAAGGCACCGCCCACATAGGGTTGGATGACCCGTACATCCTCTTCTTCCAACCCCAGGGTTTTTACCAGATTATCACGCGCATTGAATGGGCTCTGGCATCCGGCATAGACGGTTACCCCGCTGCCACCCTGCCAGGGAACGGCCAGTGCCCCTTCTGTTTCAATATACGCATGCTCCTGATGCATGGTCGTGTATTCATCCTCTACCACAATATCGCACCCAGCCAGTACCGGATCGGGATCAGCCTGATGTACGATATAGTCGACCAACAGGTTTCCGCGTGGATGACCCTCCGCGTCACGGGGATTCTCACCTACCAGAGGCGCGTCCGGGTCAAGTGCTCTCCGGGGGTCAAAGACACCCGGCAGAGGTTCAAGTTCCACGATCAGGGCATTCAAAGCGGCTTGAAGGGAATCTTCATTTTCAGCTGCCACGGCAACGATCGGGTCGCCGGCGAAACGCACCCGGTCATGAGCCAGCATATACATATCCACAACAGGGAAACCAAAGCGCCCGTGGTTCTCGAAATCTTCGCTGGTGATTACCGCCTTAACTCCGGGCATCTTTTGGGCTTCTGATGTATCGATCCGTTTGATGCGGGCATGGGGAAGGACACTCCGATAGCAACGGGCGATTAACATATCCGGCAGATAGTAATCACACGCGTAACGGGCTGTGCCCATCACTTTTTCCAGGGCGTCAACCCGGTTTGCCGGTTTACCGATATATTGTCTCTCAGCCACGGGTTTTCTTCTCCTGTCTGTGGATGGCAGCTGCTTCAATGGCATCCACGATCTGCTGGTAGCCGGTGCAACGGCACAGGTTTCCGGCAATTGCCTCCCGGATTTCCAATCTGGTGGGTTCCGGGGTGGATGCCAACAGTGCTTCTCCGGCCAGGATCATCCCGGGAGTGCAATAACCGCATTGCACAGCGCCGTATTCAATAAAAGCCTGTTGCAGGTCATTGGGACCCCCATCCGCAGCATGAATTCCTTCAATTGTAATAACATCCCGTCCGTTGGCCTGTGCGGCAAGTATCAGACAGGAATTAACCAGCTTTCCATCTAGAATAACCGAACAGGCACCACATTCCCCGACATTGCAGCCTTCCTTGGTGCCGGTCAGATGCAGAACATCACGGAGAAAATGTAAAAGGGAGATGTCCGCCGGAGCTTCCGCTGTCTGCCGGCTTCCATTTACTGTCAATTCAAATTTCATTGTGACTCCGTTTGACCAAAGGGTACACCAAATACCCGTGATAGGGCGCGGGTGGTCATGGCAGCCAGTGCGGGCACTTTGAATTCTGAAGACCACCGATAACCGGAAAGTTTGACCATCTCTTCTGTGGCCAGCCTGCCGGCTTCCTGCATCAGTTCATACGAGGGTTCACGCCCCAGAAGATGATTTTCTACACTTTCAAAACGACATATCAAAGGAGCCGCCGAGCCGGTAACAAAGCGGGCTTCCGTGATCTTTTGCCTGTCATCCAATCGCCCAAGGGCGGCAACCGTCAGGCGCGAGATCGCCATGGCATTGCGACGGCCCAGTTTTAGAAAGATACCGTGTGTGCCATCTGGTGGAATCGTGAACCGGAGGGAAACGAGCAGACCATCGGATGGAATTCGCGTCTTGTTTGGACTGAGAACCAGTTCACTGACCGTCCAGTCAAATACTTCTGCCGGTGTGACAACCCGGGCTCTGGCATTCAGACAGACCAGCGCGGGCAGGGAATCGGCACAGGCAGCGGCATTGGCTACATTCCCGCCCAGAGTACCCATATTGCGGATCTGAACCGCCCCGACAGTTTTGCAGGCATCCACCAGGATCGGGGCAGTTCGTTGGACCAGCGGGTTATGGATGACCTCTGAGAATGTGGCTGCTGCGCCGATAAGGATTTCGTTATCAATCTGTTCGATCTTATGAAGATCAGGGATCAGGGAAACATCCACCACACGATCACACGAGTCCGGATCATGGCGCAATTGGAGGATGATATCTGTGCTGCCGGCGAGCGGTTTGCTTTTGGAATGGGGTTGATTTAGCAGTTCAACGGCTTCATCAATGCTGCCTGCGCGAAAATACTTGAATCGTTCCATGTGTTCTCCCTTACCACTAATATCAGGTAGAACGTTGAATAGCCTCTTCCATGGATATTCCGGCCATCATGAGGCCGATCTGTTCAATAGAGGGGGGTTTTCTATCACCTTAACCCTTTTTTTGGCTTACAAAAAAAACACTTACCGGTGTTTATTTTTACGGAAAAAAA